>CAYLSX010000136.1:0-5692 GCA_964386685.1 uncultured Woeseiaceae bacterium
ATCAGCCGCATTCATCCGCCATTCAGCTTCTGTTCAGTGTCACCGCAGTAGCGTGGTTGCAAATAACCAGTTGCTGCGGCGTGTGACATTGGCTTAGGGAAGCATCCGCCACGCGCGCATTACCGTAACAACACCTTTCTGTGGGAGATACCGTTATGAATCTCTTCTTGGGTATGCTTTGCGCTCAAAAACCGGCATCAATTTCGATCATTCAACAGCTGAGTCGCGCATTTTCCCTGGCTTTAGTGGCCGCATTGATCGTTTCCGTTCAGGCGCAGGCCAGCGTCAACAAACCGACGATTCGACTGTTCCCGACGACCGTCGTCGAAGACTTGCGACAGACCAGTGCAGTCGCGCAGGAGATGGAGAGCGGATTACAGGAAGTCATCGGGCGACTGGATCAGCAACAGCAACTCTATAACGAGAGTAAGTGTGACGGTGCCGAGAACGATCCCGGCTGCCAGCGTCTCGCCAAACAGATCGGTGCTACCTATCTCGACATGCTGGGCATCATGGAAGAACGCCTCCCGGACATGGAACACACCGTCAACAACACCAAGCTCAGCCTCGAAAAAAGGCTTCGCAGCGAACTCGGCATCAAGATGACATCCTGGACACTGCAGGAGACCCTGCTCGGCGGTAACCCGCAAAAAGATGTATCAGCACCGTCGCCGTCCATGCGTGGCCGTTCCGGCATGCGTCTGAGCGAGCGCTTTCAGCAGTACTACAAGCTCGTCGCGTCCTCCAGCAGCCATACCGACCAGTCGCTGGCGGTCCTTGCGTCGGACATCTATCTCGACATGGCGGAGACCAGCGAGCTCATTGCCCGAACACGCGAGGAGATCGCACGCGCGAGTCTCATCGAGCAACTGAACCAGTCGTTCGGCACGATCACGCCGGAGATGATGGAGGTCGTCAGTGGCGTCAAGTCCATTCTGTTCGGCGATGAGGAAAGTCGCGTTCAGATCGCGGGCCCGCCGCCCGCCAGCATCGAGCACGCGTATCGCAGCCCACTCGAACAGTAAACATCGAACCGACTATCAGGAGACCGAGTCATGAATGAGTCCGTCCTCAAGAATCCCCTGCTTACAATGGCTATGATCATCTTAGCTTCGATGACCATCAGTTCCTGCGCGACACCGCCGCCCGCCTGCGGTGGTCCGACATCAAAAGATCTGACCGCGTCGGTCAATCACGTCAAAAACTCTCTCGAATACGGCTGCGCATCACATTTCGATCGCTACTACGACGATCTGCTGCGCATCGCCGAGGGCGATCCGAAGCCGGAGAACAAACGCGTCTTTAGCGAGTTCCTCGTATGGTCCGCCGACGAGGGCCTGCTTAGCCAACGACAAGCCAAGAACTACTACAACCGTTACTTCAATGTGAAGTTCATGACCTTGCAAGGCGATTACAACAACTGCTCGCACACCTGTCCGGCGCGCAGCCGCATCATGCTCGACATGGAACGTGAGCTAAGCGATAAAGAAAGAGGACTCCTGAAGGTCAGCCTCGATAACGACGGCTACTATCGCGCCGACGAACTCTATCAGGAAGTCGAACTGGTACTCGAAGCCACCTGCACGGCATGCGCCGCCGGTCGATAGGTGGAAACAGTGCGATGCGTAAAAGTCGGGGACGGAGGTTTCTACAGGGGCTCGCTGCCGGCGCCGTCGGCTCGCTTATCGGCGGCAGCGCATTACTCTACGTGCTCAGCCGAAGTCGGTTCGTCAGCTTTCCCGATGATGGTCTGCCCAGCCTGAGCCACTGGCTGGACTGGGCATACCTTAACCTCGGTTTGTCGATACCCGTATTCGCACTGCTTCTGCTGGCCTTCTTCTTCAATCTGAACCGGCTGCAATCGAAGCTGGACAACGATCGACCCGTCAATCAGATTGTTCAGCTGGATAACCTGACTGACATCTGGACTACGCTGTTTTTCGGTACCGGCGTCATCTGGACGGCGATCGGTATGCGCAGTGCGTTGATATTCGCCCTGGGTGATCCGGACACGACCGTCAGCCAGGGTGCTTTCGCAGTTCTTGAACGCATGGTGGAGGGCGGCATCCTGCTGGCGCTCTCAACAACGATTTTCGGTGGCGTCGGCGGCTACCTGATGCGTGTTTATAAAACGATCACGTTTGGCGCACGCTTGCAGGAACGCTACGACCAGGCAGCGCGCGTCGACACCTCGAGCATGCGCGACTCGCTCGAACGCATCGAACAACAACTCAAAGAACGCGACGAAAAAGAACGTGACGAAAATAGAGTCGTTAGCGACACGTCCGATCAACTGCCGGACGCGATATGATCCGGTCGCCGCTTTTCTATCCCCTCAATCGCGGCATGGACGCAGAAGCCGGCGGCGTCGCCGATCTACAGACCGACGTCATGCGCTTTATCGCCATACTCGCGCTATGTCTGGTCGCCATCTTCGCGCTCGTACAAAGCATTCCCCTGATGCCGCCGGTTCAACAAATTGAGACCAAGCAAGCGCCGCAAGCAGTAGAGATAGTTGAGCAACCCATTGTTGCCGAACCGAGCCCGCAGAAAAGAGAACAAGAGCCGCTGGTAATAACCCGACCGGCGCCAAAACGTATTGCCGTGAATCGAACACCGCGACGCATCATCGAGCAAACTGTCGAGACTGTTGAAGAACCTGTACTTGCCGAGCCTGTGCAACAGACGCCCGCCGTGTCCGCTCCTGTGCAATCTGAGGGGTTCACGCTTCGCTTCGAAACAGACCTCGCACTAACACGCCTGGTCGCCCGCAACGAGGTCGGCTTGTATGCGATTACAGCCGACAAAACACTAAGGATGAACGTCAACCGCGGATCGTTCGGTTTCTGGCCGGCATCCGTGCCCAATCAATTTCATGAAATGGCTGAGAGCACGGTTCCCGAAGACGTTCTCAGCGCCTTGCAACGTTCGGGCGGCGCAGATACCGCCGACGTCAAATGGGGCGTGACACTACCCAATAACATGCGAAGCGATCTGGATCGGTTCGTAAGCGAGTTCACTGGTGGCTCACTCATCATCAGTGGTGACGGCAACCTGCGGCTGGAGCCGTAATATGACGACAAAAACAAAAAACCTGGCCCCTGCGATTCTCTTGTTGATCGCATCTCTCACCATGCCTCTAAGCGTGGCGGCGGCCCGCAAGCCGGGAGTTCACGCCTGGGTCGAAAGCGACCTAACACCCTTTGTCATCGAGCAACTCGCGACACACCCGCGTTTCAAAGGCCAGCTGGTCAGGTTCGTCGTATTCGAGGACGGCAACCCTGCGCCCAGGAGCAACGCGTTGGCACTGTCTCTGCGCGATCAACTCGCAGATGCCGTCATCGATGCGCCGGGCGTAAGGGTAGGGTGGCTCAACACGAGCAGCGACAAGCCCCGCAGTCAGGAACCGATCGATTGCACCCGGGATACCGTACATTACTTCATCGGCCTGGAGATCTCCGACGCGGGCAACGGCAATTACAAAGTGGATCTTCGCGCGCTCGATCTCGAAGAGCGCAGCTGGGTCGCGGGCTTCAGCCGGTCGTGGAAGGGATCATTTTCGCACTCCGACTACCGCACCTACCGCCATGTCGAACGAGACAAGTCTTTTCTTGGGCAGCGTACGGTTCCGTTCACGGATGCTCAGCCCGATTTGCTCGCTGCATACCTGGCGCACGAGTTGGGTTGCGCAATACTTCGTCAACAGTCCGGCGAATATCGGGTCACTCTCGATACCGATGACAAGCAGAGTAGCTCACTCGACGGTCTCGTCGAACTTGTCAGCAACAACCTGTCCGGCCAGCAGGTCTTGAAGATCACCACAGACATTGACCGAGCCAACGCCGTCCTCAAAGGCAAAGCGCACCACATCGATAATGATCTTTACCAGTACTGGGTAATCGTCGCACCGGCCGATGCAACTTCGGAGCTGCCGACAGTCAGTGCAAGCGCCTACGTCCACCTGCCCAATTTGAACGCAAGGTCGTCCATTTCTCAGACGCAACCCCGCCTTACAGCGGTACTCCCGCACAACTTTGTGGCGCAAGGTAATGCCGATGTCCTGGCAGGCGTGCACATCGTCGAACTTAAACAAAACCAGGCCTGCACAAGCGGCGTCGGTTACGCATATCAGTCCCGCAACAGAAGCGGTCTGCAGAACTGGGATGACCACTGCGTCGCCATGCAGGTGAAGACCAGGCAGGACGCTGTCGTCTTCTTTCTCCACCATCAGCGCAATCATGGTCTTGTACGCCTGTCCGATCGCGAGTGCAGGCAAAGTACGGAAGCACGTATCGCTCGAGCCAACGAGACAGTCGACTACGCCTTGCCGCTGCTCTCATTAACCCGGGACGCCTTGTCACCAGCCACCGCCTGGCAAGTCGACCCGGAGGCAGATACCTACTACGCCATTGCCGTCAGCGACACCAAAGCAGCAAGAGCGCTCTCCAAACACCTCGCACAACTACCTCGGCGCTGCACGATTTCAGTTCGCGCCGGTCTCGAAGGCGCGCGCCTCGAAAACTGGCTTGCGAAGTTTTCGGCAACCATTGATCAATGGCAACCGCATATCGATTGGCAGGCCATTCATGTCAAAAACGTTTACTAGAAGGTGATGAAATGATCAGGCTACTCGGATTTCTAATCGGCTCTGCCGTATCCATCGGCATGTTGCTCCTGATTCTCGGCATTCCCGACATCACATTGTCGAGGGAAATGGTCGAGCAGATTGAATTCGATGATGTCATCGATCAGATCGATCTTGACTCCGTTCCCGCTGCGGTTGAAGCCATAAAAGCCAACATTGAGGCCATTGGAAATAACATGGCAGACGAGATTTCCGAGATTGTCGAGCAACTGGAAACTGAGGAAGCACCGACAGAGCAAGCGGTGAAAGTGGAAACTGAAGAACCCGCGCCTCGGGTAACGGCATCGCTGCAAGACGAAGCCGTCGCCGAGGTGGCATCAGCGCCGGATCCGATCTTTGAAAACGACATGAGATGGCACTCGTTCTGGAACCCGTTCCGCAGCGAGATTGCGGCGAACGGTTTCGTTACACAACTCGAAAAGGTCACCGGACTCGACTATCGCGTGGTCAAAATCAAGGCGGGCGTCTACGAAGTAACTTTTGCCTACCAGAACGATAGCGAACGCCGCACGAAGCTGAGTCAGATCTCATCCGCAACCGGACTGGACCTGCCCGATTCATGACAATAAGAATCAATTACAAGAATGCCGGGATAGCGGTACTTGCTCTGCTCCTCACCGTCGCCGTGAGTACGCTGGCGACCGCAAGAGTACACATCGGACCCGACCCGAATATCGCCTGGCAGCACTACCTGGACAACGATACACATATCGAGCCCAGCTATCGATTCCCACATGCCAACTGCTTTCGTGTCGCCGCCCTGCAATATGATCTTCCACACACATTGTTGCTGGCCGTCGCGCGCGGCGAGAGTGACTTCGAGCCTACGGCGAGATCAAAAGCAAATGCTCACGGCGTAATGCAAATACTCTGGCCAACGACGGCCAATCATCTCGGCATCTTCCGTTTGTCGGAACTCTATGATCCTTGCACCAACATAGACGCCGGCGCACGTTATCTGAAAGAGCTAATAGATCATTACGACGGTAATCTTCATCTCAGTCTTGCCGCCTACAACTACGGCCCCAACCGCATTCCAAGGAACGG
>CAYLSX010000137.1:0-5657 GCA_964386685.1 uncultured Woeseiaceae bacterium
TTTGTCTACGTATTCGTAAATACGGCAATGGTCACAGGAATTGTGCCGGTGGTCGGCATACCGTTGCCCCTGGTTAGTTTTGGAGGCACGTCGATGGTGACCCTAATGGCCGGATTCGGTATTCTCATGTCGATCCACACACACAGGAAATTGCTGCCACACTGATGAAAATCGCCAAGGAATTTGGGCGCCTGGCATTCATCCTTCTGCTGATCTTCAGCGGACAGAATGCGCTCGCCTTCGATCTCGGCAGAGCCGACGTCAAGCAGTTCATCAAGTCGATGGTCTCGAAGCACGACTACGACACGAATGCCCTCAAGCAAATGCTGCGCGAGGCAAAGTCTCAGGACAAGATTCTCGAGGCGATCAGCAAACCGGCCGAAAAAACCAAGTCCTGGGACGAGTATCGCGCCATATTCATCACCGAACAGCGCATCACGGCCGGTGCCGAATTCTGGCGTGAGCATAACGCTGAGCTGAAGAGAATCAGTGAGGAGACGGGGGTCCCTTGCGAAATTCTGGTCGGGATCATCGGTGTCGAAACTTATTTTGGTCGCATTACCGGTGGTTACCGAGTAATCGACGCACTGACAACGCTGGCGTTCGACTATCCGCCCCGCTCGAAATTCTTCAAGCGCGAGCTCGAGGAGTTTTTTCTGCTCGTGCGTGAAGAGAGTATCGACGTGTCCGGCGCGACAGGTTCATACGCGGGCGCGATGGGCGCACCGCAATTCATGCCATCGAGCTTTCGCGCCTATGCCGTCGATAGTAGTTCCGACGGCAAACGCGACATCTGGAGCAACTGGTCGGATGTCATCGGCAGCGTCGCAAATTATTTTGTTGCCCACGGCTGGCAGCAAAGCAAAGACGTGGTCGCCCGTGCCACACTGGCCAATGGATGGCAGGGAGACGCACCGGACAACTCCCTGAAACCCGCAGAGACTGTGAGTTCCTTAAGTCGCCAGGGTGTCTTGTTCGCGACCGATCTTCCCAACGATCACGAGAGCCAATTGCTGTTGTTGAATGGTCCGGACGGCGACGAGTACTGGGTCGGTTTCCACAACTTCTTCGTAATTACGCGATATAACCGAAGCGTCATGTATGCGCTGGCCGTGCATCAGCTCGGTCAGGAGATTGCGATCGAGGTCAGCCGCCGTGAGACCTGAGCGTCATGCGCTCATCTGGTCGCTCGTTCTTGTTCTGCTTTTGGCCGGCTGTGCCGGCAACAGGTCCAAAGACGGTCCGCCGCGAACAGGCTCTGTATTTCCACGCGACCTGCCGCCGGATCCGGTGCCGCGCAAGGAAGCGAGGAGCCGTTACGGCAACGGGCCTGTTTACGAGGTGCTCGGGCAAAACTACCGGGTAATGAACTCCAGCTACGGCTATCAGGAAACCGGCGTCGCTTCCTGGTACGGGAAAAAGTTCCATGGGCGTATGACTTCGAATCAGGAGCCATATGACATGTACGCGATGACGGCGGCACACAAATCCCTGCCATTGCCGACCTACGTGCGGGTCAAGAATCTGCGCAACAACAAGAGCATTATCGTCCGCGTCAACGACCGCGGGCCCTTCGTGCATAACCGGATCATCGACCTGTCCTATTCGGCAGCGATCAAGCTGGACATGATCAAGACGGGAACCAGTCTCGTTGAAGTGACGGCGATAAGCTTCGATGAACCGCCCAGACGCAAGACCGTCGTCCTCGAAGCCGAAAAGAAAGAACCGCCGAAACCCGAAACGAGCGCGCCCGTAACGAATGAATCCACCGTCTACGTGCAAGTCGGTGCTTTCGGTGACGCTGAAAATGCCCGCAAGCGATTTGCGCTACTCAGAAGCGGCGGCATCGGCGATGCGTTTGTGCTGGAGGACAACAGCAAATCGCCTGCGCTCTATCGCATCAGGATCGGCCCCATCGCTGATGTTCTACAATACGATAACCTGGTCGCACAACTTCAGGATCTGGGCATTTCCGATACGCATCTGGTCACGGATTAGCGCTGGATCCTTTTTTTGCTCAAGGCGTTACAATACGCGCCTCTTTTTGGAACCGAATCCAGTTTTATGCGCTTTAGGCCTTCTTTCTTACTGATTTCATTAGTTATTTTCCTTATACCGGCACTCGAACTCGGTGCGGTCGAATTGCGCCCCGTGCCGGCTCCACCGATCATCGGCGCCAAGAGCTACCTGGTGGTCGATGGCAACACCGGGCGTGAACTGGCATCGCTGGAACCGGACAAAGCGCTGGCACCGGCGAGTCTGACCAAGCTCATGTCGGCCTACGCGATATTCCGGGCGCTCCGGGAAAACCAGATAGCGCTCGACGATCAGGTCACCGTTAGCGAAAAGGCCTGGCGCACGCCCGGCTCGCGAATGTTCATCGAAGTGGGAACGCGGGTAACCGTTCAGGACTTGTTGCTCGGCATGATCGTGCAGTCCGGCAACGACGCAAGCGTCGCGCTTGCCGAGCATGTTGCCGGCACCGAGTCTGTTTTTGCTGAAGTCATGAACCAGTATGCCGCAGCACTTGGCATGCACTCGAGTAATTTCCAGAACGCGACCGGTCTGCCCGGCGAACAGCACTATTCGACAGCGAGAGACCTGGCAACGCTCGCACGCGCGATCATCAGGGAGTTTCCTGATTATTATCAGTGGTACTCGGTCAAGGAATTTGAATACAACAACATCAATCAGAACAATCGTAATTCCTTGCTGTGGCGTGATTCGACGGTCGACGGCATGAAGACCGGCCACACGGACGACGCAGGCTATTGTCTGGTTTCGTCCGCCAAGCGAGACGGCATGCGAATCGTTTCCGTTGTGCTCGGCACAGCAAGTGCCAAAACCCGACTCGACGGCAGCCAGGCATTAATCAATTACGGTTTCCGATTTTTTGAAACAAAGTTGCTTTACAAGGCTGGTGAACCGGTAACCAAAGCCAGAATCTGGAAAGCGCAGAGTGAATATACATCTCTGGGCCTGCCCGAAGACCTCTACATTACTGTGCCGCGTGGTAGCTACAACGACGTCGAATCCGTACTCAACATCCCCGCAGTGCTGGTCGGCCCGGTGGCACAAGGCCAGGCGCTCGCCGAGCTCAAGGTGAGTCTGAACGGCGACGATCTCGTGAGCGAACCGTTACGAGCGTTGGACGACAACCCGAGTGGATCGTTGTGGCAACGTACTCGTGACGGCGTAATACTCTGGTTCGAGTAGTCGTATGGTCCAGGCAAAGGACGAAACTCTACTGGCATTTCCCTGTGATTTTCCGATCAAGATGATGGGGCGAGATGAGCCGGGATTCCGTGATGCAGCAGTCGCCCTGGTCGAGCAGCATGCCGGCGCAGTATCAGATGACGCGATTCGCACCACGATGAGCCGCAAAGGTAATTTCCTCTCTATTACCATCACCATAAATGCAAAGAGCCAGAAGCAGCTCGACGACATCTACCGCGATTTGACGGAACACGATGAGATTCTGGTCGCGCTGTGACTGCAGCGATCGAGATTCGCACGCTCGGCAACAAGGAGTACGAACCGCTCTGGCGTGAAATGCAGGAATTCACGAACTCGCGTGATAGCGATACGCCCGACGAGCTGTGGTTCGCCGAACATCCGCCGGTATTTACGCTCGGGCTAAACGCCAGTCGCGAACATCTCCTTGCGCCCGGTGACATTCAAGTTATCCAGATCGATCGCGGCGGCCAGGTGACCTATCACGGTCCCGGCCAACTCATGATTTATCCACTCATCGACCTGAAACGCGCCAGGCTCGGTATTCGCGACCTTGTCACCGCACTGGAACGGTCAGTGGTCGATCTTGCTGCTCAGTACGGCATTGAAGCAACAAGCAGAGCCGATGCCCCCGGCGTTTATGTGGGCGGCAAGAAGATCGCCAGTGTCGGACTTCGTGTCCGCCGATGGTGCAGCTACCACGGCATGGCGCTGAACGTCGACATGGACATCGAGCCTTATTCCCGCATCAATACATGCGGCTATGCAGACCTCGAAGTCACGGACCTGAGGAGGCTCGGCATCGAAAGGGATCTTTCAGCCGTGGCCAGGGACGTCCTGCCACACCTTCTCACGCATCTGAGCATCTGACCCTCGCAGGCAAAAAAAAGGGCAAGACCCGCAGGTCTTGCCCTCTTCGCAATCGACGTCGCGTTATTTATACCGCGACGATATTCTCTGCCTGCGGACCTTTCTGGCCCTGCGTAACAGTGAACTCGACCTTCTGACCTTCGGTCAGGGTCTTGAATCCATCACCAGTGATATTGCTGAAATGCGCAAATACGTCGGGGCCGGATTCCTGCTCGATAAAGCCAAAACCCTTGGATTCGTTGAACCATTTAACGGTTCCGGTAGTAGTAGACATAGTCATATCCTAATTTTCATAAAAAATGCGGCCTTAATTAAACCAAGGCCAATGTTGGCTGTAATGTAATGCTAGTACTTATGAGAAACAGGACGAGGACTTAATATGAGGCTTCGAAATGGAATACATAAATAGAAGGCGTACGTTCAACCTGTCGCGGAGTATATAGGCCTTTTCCGGGCAGTCAACGAATATATCGTCATTTTGAGTGGTCGGTAGCTGCCCCAAAACGCCGGAATTCATTGCCTCATTGACGGTAACTCCTCCTGTACTCGTGCGCCTCAACGCACTCCGGCAGGTCGTAAAAAAGCGGGTCCTGGGACCCGGTTCGTTCGCCATAATCCGCATAAAAGCGCTCACAGGACGCTCGATCAGGCCGCTGCTCTTTCTCAACGCATTCCCTGATCATTTTCTCCCTGAGCGGGGCTATGTTCCGCTGTCGAGCCTGTTCGCAGATCGCGTCAAGTTCTGCCTGCTTCGCTTTGCGGTCCCGTTCGGTTTCAACAGCGTTACCAGTGGCGGCGCCAAGCATCGCCATAGTCACAAACAGTAACAATCTGGATTTCATCTCATTCCTCCGGCGCCGGCTGCGGCATGGAGGCGTGGTCCGCCACGTAAAGCCAGCTGCCATCCATGTTACGGGCGACATCCATGTAGCGGCCTTTCATTTCGATGGCTTCGCCGCCGTCAGCAGGCTCCGCCATGATCGTGAACAGTCCCCAGGCGACTGCTGTGTCTCCGTGGATCTCCAGGTGCTCTTCGGCAAGAGAGGCGTCGACGACTTTGTAAGCGGCGAAAAAACCACGCCACGATTCCGCCACCGACTCCGGGCCGGTACCGACAAGACTGCCGACCGGAAAGTTGACTGCGTCGCTTGTATAACAATCTGCCAGACCCTGTACATCGTTGGCCCTGAGGGCTGCCATGAATGCCTGTTGCAAAGCTTGCGGGCTGTCATTGGCAAACGATGACGAAAAGCAAACGAGGCAGGACAAAACACACAACAGCTTCTTCATGGCATATCTCCTGTGGATCTGCCACGAGTATACAACGCAGTATCAAATTCGGCGTTTCAGGCCGCCTTACCTGATGTGGAGTTTCCGCTGATGAGGAAATAGACGGCAATCAGCAGCAAGACCACCTGAAATTCCATTCCACCCATGGGAAATCCCTCGGCTGGCGTAAAGCTCCAGCGGCCCCAATGAACCAGGAAGATCGCACCGAGCATGACGGGTGCAATAGCAAGGCCCGACAATCGTGTAATCAGGTCACTCTTGAA
>CAYLSX010000138.1:0-5650 GCA_964386685.1 uncultured Woeseiaceae bacterium
CTGATGCGCGACGCGTGTTACCGGCTGATTCGACCATTTCCGTAGCAGAATTCGCAGCAAGTGACGAAACGCAGATTCGATCCGGGGATGGCGGTCATTTGCGATAGGAAATACAGCAATTAAGGGCCGCAATTAGCGATCTTGCCCGAGAATCTCTTTGGTCATTCATTACTTACACAGGTCCGAGCCCATATTACCTCTATGGCGAGACGACAAGTCCAACGTCATCGTCGTCGAGAGCTGGCTGGGTAACCATGAAACAGCGAAAACAATCCTGTTCGAAGAGTATGGTGACCGACGGCTGGACCATTACATCTGGCAGAACATCATGCAGGATCCCTGGCTCGACAAATTCAGACAAGATCCGGACGTCGCAGCGCGTTTGGACGAAGCAAACCGTGGCCTCGATGAGATTCGTGACAATCTCCGAGGGACGCTCAATCAACCGGAATGGCAGATGTAAATTCCGGCGCCTCGCCCCGGCAATAGAGAATCTGTTCCGCTTTTCTCTGAGATACAGCGCAACGACTGGATCCCGCATAAATGCTACGTTTCTCCTACATCTAGGAGGAGCGCTCAATGCAACTATTTGCGAGTCTTGCCAGCAAACAAGCCAAGCGGACATCAACGAAAGCCAAGCCCGAACCCAAACAATGCGAGTACCGCGCGGTTGAAATAAACATTAACCACACAGGCTGCTGTCAGGCCGTCCAGGACATCGCAGGAAAGCGATTCCTCAGCGACGAGCTACCCAAACTCCCTCTAAACGATTGCGACGCGAGCGAATGCAAATGCAGTTTCAAGCTCCACGACGACCGACGCAGCGACATCCGACGTGGATCGGATGTAGCCTTCGACATCGCCAGCCAATTGATTGAACACAACCAACGAATCAGCGGGTCGTCAGATCGGCGAAGCAACGACTAGCCACAAATAACGAAAGCCGCGAGCGGCCATACAAGAGGCCTGTCCGGACGCCGGTCGCCGTATCAAGCACCTGTCCGGGCTGGCTCTTTCGCCTTACCAAAGCTGTCTGGCTGTCACTCCAGAACCCCTTTCCTGGCATACCTTTGAACCATTTGCCAGTCTCCGGATACCTACTGTGAAAACAGGCTGCGCATCGGCGCAGACCATAACGATTTTCAATCAGTAGGAACGATCCGATGACTAAATCGCGCGGCACGCTGACAGGTGGGATTTCCCTTTTCGTACTTTTCGCAATCTTCGGCTGTAGTAGTTCAAGCGCACCCCCGCCACCGCCACCACCCATGCCGGATGCGACTGCACCGACTGTATCGGCAGTTGCGGCTCCGGCCGGGACGGTCAACCGCACCGTAACATTGTCTGTTACCGCGACGGATAACGTCGGAGTAACTGACGTGCGTTTCCTGGTAGACGGCGTCGTGCTGGGCAGTGACACCACGGCTCCGTACAATTTCGATTGGGACACGTCGGCAGAGACGGAAGGCGATCACATGCTCAGCGCAGAGGCGCAGGACGCCGCTGGCAACGTCGCCCAGTCCGCCGCGGTGACCGTGACGGTCCGCAACATGCTGCAATTCGCCTTCGCGCTAAGCGGAGAGGAGCAAGTTCCCGCGTCCGATTCACAAGCAACAGCGCAGGCTGATCTGATGGTCAATCTCGCCAGCGGCGAAGTTCAGGGCGAGCTGAACATCGTCGGCCTGGTCGCAACCGCCGCGCATATACACGATGCCTTCGCCGGCGCAAACGGCGGGGTTCTGATCGGCCTGGACCAGGATCCCATGGATGCACAACGTTTTACGGTGCCGGCCGCCGCAATTCTCGATACGGCTGGTGTCGATCGACTGCTCGCCGGAGCTCTGTACGTCAATGTGCACACCGTGGCCTTGCCGGGCGGTGAGATACGCGGCCAGATCCTGCCGGACGATTTCGTGGTGCGATTCACAGATCTGACTGGGACGACACAAGTACCGCAGGTCGAAACATTCGCCAGCGGACGAGCAGCCGTTACAGTAAATACGGTGACCGGTGCACTCGCCGTACAGACACAAGTCTCAGATCTCGGTACAGCTGACCAAGCTCATGTTCACGACGCGTACGCCGGTGCCACCGGACCGGTAGTGGCCGCCCTGAACCAGGACCCAATGGATGTAGGTCGCTGGTTCGTTGAGGATGCCGTTCTCAACGCCGCCGGACTCAATGCGTTCGCGGCCGGCCGACTGTATGTCAACGTCCACAGTCCGGCCAACCCGGCCGGTGAGGTTCGCGGACAGATCGTTCCCGAAGGTATAGCAGTGTTGTTCGCAGATTTGTCCGGCGAGCAACAAGTCCCCGCTGTGGACACAAAAGCCAGCGGCCTCGCAGCCATCACGCTTGATGAGGTCGGATTGCTGGTGACGATTCATGCCAACACGAAGCGCCTGGATGTCGCCAATGCCGCCCATTTGCACGGTGAATATGCCGGAGCCATTGGCGGGGTTGAGATCGGCCTCAATCAGGATGGCAGCGATCCGGCTCACTGGTTTGCAGAAGAGGCAGCACTCGATGCTGCACAACTCACGGCGCTGCTTTCCGGTGCGACCTACGTCAACGTACACAGCCCGACGTATCCTGGCGGCGAGATCCGCGGCCAGGTAATTCCCGACGGCATTCTTCTGGCCTTGGGCCGCCTTGAAGGGGCACAAGCCGTGCCGCCCGTCGCGACAGCGGCCGGCGGCACATTTGCCGTCACAGCCGATCCGACCGCGTTGAACCTTGTTGCGCACGCCAACACCATGGGCGCCGACGATGCCACCGCCGCACACATTCACATCGGCTATGCCGGTACGTCCGGTGGAGTTGCTATCGGGCTCAACCAGGATCCCATGGATGTCACTCGCTGGTCGCTTATCAACGCACCACTCGACGTCGGACAACTCGCCGCGCTTCGCGAAGGTCGGTATTACATCAACGTTCACACGCCCGCCAATCCCGGCGGGGAAATCCGCGGCCAGATCGCGCCGCCACCTGTTGACGTGCTGTTCACCAACTTGAGCGGCGAGCAGGAAGTACCTGCGTTGGCAAGCGCCGCGGGCGCGATCGCAGCAAGCACTATTGATCGGGAGACGGGCACAGTCACACTGCACATGAACGCCACCGGCGCCGATGATGCAACAGCCGCTCATATCCATTTAGCCTACGCCGGGGTAAACGGCGGTGTGTTGATCGGGCTCGTACAGGACGCAGTCGACCTCGGCCATTGGTCGGTGATCGGCGCGCAGCTTGATGATGCAGGCCTCGCCAATTACCTGGCCGGTCAGCTTTACGTCAATCTGCATACGCCCGCCAATCCCGGCGGCGAGGTCCGCGGCCAGATCGCGCCACCGCCTGTCGAGGTATTATTCACCAACATGAGCGGTGCTGAGGAAGTCCCGCCGGTGGTAACCGCGGCAACCGGCATCGCAGCGAGCACAGTCGACCGCAGAACCGGCACAGTGACGCTGCATCTGAACGCCACCGGCGCTGTGACCGCAACAGGCGCACACATTCATCGCGCTGCGCCCGACATAAACGGCCCGGTCCTTATCCCACTGGTGCAGGACTTGATGGATGTTGGCCACTGGTTTGTCAGCGGCGGGCAGTTCGACCTCGCCGGTCTCGTCGACTACCGTGCCGGCGGCCTGTACGTCAATCTGCATACGCCGGCCAATATGGGTGGCGAGATTCGCGGCCAGATCGTGCCGCCGAATGCCGCGGACTTCGATAACGTGGTGCCGACCGTCGACCTGATGTCACCGGGAGCGAACGTTAGCGGCACTGTCACTTTGGATGCCACCGCTACCGACAACCAGGGCGTCGCCGAAGTGCGCTTCCTCGTAGATGGTGTCCTGATCGACACCGATACGACGGCGCCCTACTCGATCGACTGGGATTCAACGTCTGTCGCCAACGGCCAGGTCACGCTAACGGCCGAGGCGGAGGATGAAGCCGGCAATGTTGGCGTCTCGCCTGACGTTGTCGTCACCGTACAAAACGCTGCGGCCGTTACGCTGACGCAGATCCAGAATCAGATCTTCACGCC
Organism: uncultured Woeseiaceae bacterium; assembly: GCA_964386685.1. Taxonomy (GTDB): domain Bacteria; phylum Pseudomonadota; class Gammaproteobacteria; order Steroidobacterales; family Woeseiaceae; genus JACZWL01. The sequence goes on from CAYLSX010000138.1 coordinate 4,043, forward strand.
CATCTGTTCCGTCTGCCACAGCGGACCGACGAGTAACGTCCTACCGTCGGGCATGAACCTGACAGCGGGCAACAGCTTCGCCTCAATTGTCGGCGTGCCAAGCCTCCAGGTACCAACATTCGATCGAATAGAGCCCGGTAACCCCGACGACAGCTACCTGATTCGGAAACTCGAGGGTGGGCCAGGAATCATGTTGAGCCGCATGCCGCAGGGTGGACCTTTCCTGGACCAGGCAACGATCGACATGGTTCGCCAATGGACTGCGGATGGTGCACCGGACAACTAGCGCCATCTGATCAAGCATAACGTGAACGCCCCTCCTACGAGGGGCGTTTTTTCCAACTCAGGAAAGTTGCGCGTCGTATTCGGCATCCAACGACGTATGCGTTCACCAGAACGGTTGCGATTCGTTCCCTACGCGGGTCCGAAGTCCGCTGCTCTACTAAAAAACGAACTTGTCGGTACCGCTATTCGTACGCTGTTTCCGCCAGGCTTGGCTGCATTGGAGGTTTTCTTCTGTCCCCTGCGATGCTATCCAGTTCCTTCTCGTGATTAAACAGAATTTCCAGACTTTCCCTATATTTATTGAACGCCTGTTGGTAGCGGCTCTGGTCTGGAAACAAGGTGTTTATGTAATCCATAAGCAAGGAAACAGGCAGCCCAACCAGTGAACTGATAATCGCCACTGCAGCGCCAGACTTGATGTCGCCACCCTGCCCTAATGCCAGATAAAAGCCCGCGAATGTACCGATGATTCCCATCAGAATGATCATGAACGGCGAGCGGTAGAGAATGGCAAGAACATCTTCCGAGTCAAACCACTTAAAGGTCGTCGAAAAATACGGGCTATTATCAAATGCGATGCGGGTGATGATGTCGTAGTCCGGCGTGTCTCCGTAGCCTTGCTCTTTCAGCTCATCGACAGTTACGTCAACAATATGCGCAACGCCATTCTCCAGATCAAACGCCTCAGCCAACGGCTTGGAATGTGGTTTCTGGACGAGCTCGCTTTCCACCATCATATCTTTGGTTTTTTCCAGCATCACAGTCGCCTTACCGTCCAGTTGCCGTGCTTCAAGCTTCATCCTTTCCGCTTCATGAATCTTGGCCCGCAACTTCACCAGAAAGGGATCCTTGCCTGCATAAAGTGAGGCAGGGATCTTAAGGACGGCAGTGGACAATCTCGGATCAAAGTTGACCGCAAGGGCGACATCTCCCTGTTCTCTCACGCTATTCGCATAGCTCAAGCCCGAAGGCTTTTTCTGAGCCTTTTTATACTCAAATACCGAAAAATAGAATGAAAGTGCAAATCGATTTAAGGCATTTATCTTATAGTGCAAGCCAAACTTGAAAATCATAAAAATAGCTAAGCAAGCCAATATACCTGAGACAAACAGCTGCCCGATTAGCTCATTAGTAACTGCACCATCGAAATAAAACACGAAATACGATATTGCCGCCAGAACTGTCACTAGTATGTACTTAAACATGTTGATCCCTAAATCCAAAAACTCGCATTAAAATATGCTAGCTAAAAACTCGCTAACTCTTCTGTATGTAATTGAAATTGCAAAATCGTTGCCTGTTCCTTCTTGCAGTTGTACTCAA
>CAYLSX010000139.1:0-5555 GCA_964386685.1 uncultured Woeseiaceae bacterium
GAGGTCGCCTGAGTCGCTCGCAAATACAACCACAGCGCGCCGATCAGTAGAACAGCCTCGAGCGCATAAGATGCCGCTGCGTTATTCCAAAGTCCCAGTCCCAGTTTTATCGAATCGTCTGTCCACAACGGCATATCCGGCGTGTGCATAATCAGATCGAAAATCCAGTGCGAAAAGACAGCCAACGCAATGACCAGTGCTACCGATTGCTTCTTCACAAACAGCCATCTAAAGACGACGTACGCGACTGCCGCCCAAAACAACGAGCCGACCAGGCTGTGGGTATAAGGCATGTATTCCAGCTCGAAGTGAGTGGACTGCGTGATGTTCGGCACGATATTCATGCGCTCGATGCCCAACAAAACAAACGGCATAAACAGGATGTCCACAAATTGGACGCCAAGAAAGAGCATGCCGAGGGACGCCCTCTTCTCGAATTTCTTTAAAGCCAACGCTGCTGCGTAATGACCGACAAACATTCGTTTACTCCCCTGTTTCGGCCAGCACTTCATCCAGCATTGCGATCAGGGCGTCACGATCGTACTTGTACGCCTGCCATTCATTCAATTGAACGAGCTCCTGCATCGCCTTTTTGATTGTCATTCGGGCCTCGCCTTCGTTGGGCACGACCATGTATCGTCTCATCGGATTTTCATCGAACAGGGCGTGCATCGTCGCATCCGACACCTCGTCCGGGTCTTTGTATTGCGACCTGTCGCCGCCCACCCGATCCATAAACTGACTTTGCTCTTCCTCAAACAGAGACCCGTCAATACTATGCTTCCTGCTATCCATTCTCTTTTTCAGTGACTGCGAGATTGCGGATCTATAGTTGCCCGGCTCGATTACGCTAACTTTGACACCGAACTTCGCCATCTCTCCCGCAAGACTGTCCGTGTAGGCCTCAATCGCGTGCTTACTCATCGTGTAGGGTCCGACAAACGGGCTGGATAGGGTTCCAGCGATCGAGCCGATAGTGGTGATCCTGCCCTGCTCAGCAATGATTAATGGACTGAACGCTTTGGTGATCCGGTACGGCCCATATATATTGACGTCGAACTGAAATTTGAGATCGTCCTCTTTCACCTCGATCATGGGTCCAATCACAGCGACCCCGGCGTTGTTGACGACGCCATAAAGACCCCTCCCGGCGTCTGTCACCGTCGCGACGGCGGCGTCAATCTCTTCCTGAACGGTCACGTCCAGCCGAATTGATTGAACGTTTTCTATCTGGTTAAGCTCCTCGAGATCCTTTTCCTTTCTGGCGCCGGCGTAGACGAAATAGCCCTCAGACGCCAGCCGTTCGGCAATGTTCCTGCCAATGCCGGTGCTTGCGCCGGTCACGAGGACCGCTTTCTGTTTCGGGCCTTGTTCTGCATTCGACTCAACCCAGACAATCGATAATCCGAGCCACACAGCAAGTGTCACTGCGACCACAATAATTTGATTTTTCATTTTGGGCCTCGCCTATAATCTCACTTCAATATCGACATTGTACGAAGGAGTTGCATCAATGGCCAAAGTAATTGTAACTGGCGGCAATCGTGGCATCGGCCTGCAGCTGTGCATCCAGTTGCACGCCCGTGGCGACGAAGTGATCGCTGTTTGCCGTTCAAGCAGTCAGGAACTATCACAGCTCGGCGTTCGTGTTATCGAAGGCATCGATGTATCGGATGGTGACAATGTGACCGCGTTGGCGAATGAACTGGATGGAGAGTCAATCGACATCCTCATCAATAACGCAGGCATCCTGCGGTCGGACACGCTTGAAAGTATCGACTACGATTCGATGCTCGAACAATATCGTGTCAACACCCTGGGCCCCTTACGTGTTACGCAGGCCCTGCTGCCGAATCTGCACGATGGATCAAAAGTCGCCATCGTGACCAGTCGAGTTGGTTCCATCGAGGACAACAGCTCGGGCAACAACTACGGCTATCGTGTCTCTAAGACTGCCGTGAATATGGTGGGCATGAATCTCAGCCATGATCTTAAAGAGAAAGGCATCGCTGTAATTTTGCTGCATCCCGGATATGTCAGAACCGATATGACCGGTGGAGGTGGCGGAACGTCACCGGAGGATTCGGCGAAGGGCCTGATCGAAAGAATTGACGAGCTCGATCTCGAGAACAGCGGCGGCTTCTGGCATGCGGAGGGCTATCGGCTACCGTGGTAAGACCTAAATGGGCGTTTTTGACCTCCGTGAACGGAGGAGTATGATCGGGCCAACAGGGGAGCAAGCTTTAACGGCAGCCATCGCGGTGATGCAAGCCACTGAGAAGGGGACTTTCCTTAGCGTAGATGTTCATTTCTCCAAATCGTGACGATCTGCACAAGATCGTCATTCTGAATCCCAAGGGCGGATGCGGTAAGACCACGCTGGCGACCAACCTGGCGAGCTGCTTTGCGCTTCGCGGACCCCCTCCCACACTCATCGACAACGATCCGAATGGCTATACCATGCGCTGGCTCGAGAAGCGCTCGCGCAATCGCTGCGAGATCCATGGCATCGCTACCTATAATTCGACGATGCATGCCACACGGACCTGGCAATTACGCATTCCCAACGAGACTAGTACCGTCATCATCGATACACCGGCAGCACTCACGCAGCCGGATATTCACGAACTGACGTACGATGCCAACAGTATCCTGATTCCGATACTGCCATCCGCCATCGACATTCGTTACGCGACCAAATTCATCGCAGAACTCTTGCTCGTCACGCAAATCGACCGGCGAGACAGGCAACTCGCCGTCGTCGCAAATCGCACCCGGCAGAACACACACAGCCTCACCAAGCTCATGCGTTTCCTGACCAGTCTCAAGATTCCGATTATTGCGGTCTTGCGCGACAGTCAGAACTACGTGCACGCTGCCGATATGGGCATGGGCATCCACGAGATGCCACACCACCGGGTAAAAAGGGATGTCGAACAGATGGATCTGATTATGAACTGGCTCGACGGTCTGCCCACGAGGAAACTGGAAGCGGAAAGACTGGCGCCGTTCGAGCCCAGGCTGGAGCCGCCGGGCAAGCCCCTGCATTAAGCGTTACTGAACTTCGGCGCTCAGGTTCAACAGTGCCGGCACATCCGTGGGCTTGTACAAATCAATCTGTGAGAGGCTGACCGGCTCGTTCGGCGCGGCAATCAGTATGAACTTCGAGCCACCCGCAAGGAATTTCTGATACGGGATCATGACGTACTCGTCGAAAGCGATACCGTTCAGCATGCCGGCCGCTTGAAAGGAGTCCATTTCGGCTGCCAGGACCTCATCATCAGGCACGCCCTGGCGCCGGCACAGCGCCCTCGTTTTCTTAATCAGTGACTGGTCCTGATACTCCAGGCGGCCATCGATCATGCGTGGTTTGTAAGTTCCGCTGGCGAGTGACTGCGGGGTCATCGTGCCATCGAGCGTCATGTCGATCTTCATCGCGTACATATCTTCGACATCGACCCACATATCGACCGACAACTTGCCGTTTTTCTGCCGATATCCCATCGACATGCTGATGACGAGATCGTTGTAGCCGAGGCGTCGCAGCGTCCCCATCGAGAAGCCATATTTACCGACGCACTGGGCGGCCGTATCGTCTTCGTCAATCTCGGGCGCTTCCTCGCGAGCCGCTTTGGCAATCGCTTTCATGAAATCATCGGAAACATCGGCACGCATCCCTGTCAGGGCAAATCCAAGTTCATCCGGAACCTTTGCGTCTGAGCCATCCATTTGTTGCCCTATGTCGCCGAGTTTCAACAGATGCCAGAAGCTGGGTGTGACCAGGCTGACACTGTCGATCTCCAGCCTGTCGTGGAAACTGCCAAAACGGGCAGTTACGCCATTGATGCTGAGCTCACCGCCCATTGTCGAACTGACACTGTCGTATTGAATGTCCGCGAACGGCTGAACCATCGCCAGTGCCATATCCAGATTGGAGCTCACCTCATGATGCACATAGAATTTCGCACCGAAGTAGCCAAGGACGCCTACGAGAATTACCGTTACTACGAGGTTTTTCATGTCGATTCCTGCGAGCAAGCGAAGTACAGGGACTTACGCTTGAAATAATGGGCGCAGGAGACCGTTATGTGAACATAACGCGTCACAGATTGCCGATTTATTGTTGGCCCGGAACCAGGCGGCCCGGGGACTCATTCAGGCAGCAATCACATCCGTCAATGCGTAGCGGAGCAAGACTTCATAGCTCGACTTCTCAAGCGCCATGCCATCTGGCAGCTCGAGCGTACGAAGTCGCTCGCCATCCGAATTCTGAATATCCTGAAAATGCTTCGCGCCGTGTCTAAAGACGCGGTAACGGACCAGCTGCGGGTCATTTCCCTTTACCACCACTTGGCTCTCCGTCCAGTCCTGTATCACACATGTATCCATTGTCTTGCCTCATGCCCAAAGCGAGTATTCATAGGTATAAATGCAAGCCGCATGCCAAGGTAGAGAGGACATTAAAATAGTACTTTAAGTAATTGAATTAAAAGGCTTAAAGGGAACGGACGAATCAATCGAAGAATCTCGCAAGTGTCTGAAAACTGTAAGTTTGTGACGCAGTTTTCAAGCCATTTGCGACAGCTGCTTGACATAGTTCTGTCTCCCTCCGGCGACAATCTGTGATCGCCCTCACGGCATGCAAGTACCCCTTATATTAAGGTGTATGCCGCATACCGATAATGACCTAATGGATTAGGCTCTGAATATGGCAATGGATGTCACCGCAGAAACTCTCGACTCGCCGATCACCGCTCAAAGCATCGTCAAGTCAGCCAAAACCAACCTGAAGGTTCCAGAAGGCATCGCCTCGGAACATATCCTTATTGGTGGTGACGGCACAGATGCCACTGACGAACCAACGGTCGTCGGCAAGCAATTCAGCCTCTCCAACCGCGTGCGGGGCTTGCAAACAGACTTTACGCTGTTCAACGAGGGCTTCCTCAAGGTCCGTGAAACGAAGAAAAAGCAGCGCGGCAAGGACTATATGCTGGAGCTTTGCTTCCTTAATCCAAAACCGACCGTCATCAAGCGCTTCGTGACGGAGTCGTTCTGGGCTGCATTGGCCATGGGCGGCGGGGCAATAATCGCCTGGCTCCTGACCACGTTCACGTCCCTGGACAGCTATACATTTCCTGCATCGATCGTGCTCTCGACCGGTGCATTCATCGGATTGCTACTCGGCATCTACCAGAGCGGCGAAAAAGTCCTGTTCAGCACGGCCAGCGGCAACGTCCCGGTATTGATGCTGTTGACCAACTTCGGCTGTTTTCGTCAGGCCCGCACCATCGTGCCCGAGATCAGCAACGCCATCGGCCAGGCCATCAAGCAGAACGAACTCGAAGAAGAACCCTATCTTCGTGCCGAGATGCAGGATCACTATCGGCTAAGAAACGAAGGCGTCATATCCCCCAAAGCCTGCCAGGTAGCCTCCTCCCGCATCCTGTCCCGATTCGGCTGAGCACATCCCCGTAAGTTCTAGCCAGACTCGTACGAGTCAGGCGGCGTTTTGTCGCCTGAAAATGCAGTAAAATCGTGAAAAGCCGCACCAAGCG
>CAYLSX010000140.1:0-5549 GCA_964386685.1 uncultured Woeseiaceae bacterium
GTCGGCCGTCACCGTATTCATCGCAAGCAGCCTGGTCTGGACGGTCCTCAAGTATCACGACTCGGAGTGGAAAAAACTGCCTGACGAGGAAGCGGCAAGACGTGCGCTTGGCGGAGCCAGCGTCGGTCAGTACAGTATTCCGCACGCTGCCTCAATGGAACAACGCAACACGCCCGAGTGGAAGCAAAAACATGAGGAAGGTCCGGCCGCCATGCTGGTCATCGTGCCGCACGGTACCCTGGCGATGGGCAAACAACTGACGCAGTGGTTTGTTTACTGCGTGCTTGTTTCCTTTCTGGTTGCCTACGTCACCAGCATCGCACTGACGGCCGGCGTCGATTATCTCAAAGTCTTTCGTGTCGCTGGAACTGCTGCCGTACTTTGTTACGCGGGCGGCATGCCGATGAAGTCAATCTGGTTCGGCCAGCCGTGGAGCGCTACGGTAAAAGACGTACTCGACGGTTTGATCTACGGACTGTTGACGGCCGGCGTATTTGGCTGGCTCTGGCCCTGATCGGGCTCGCTGGCGGCCGTAAAATCAAGCATTTCGAACTGTGACTCGATGAGCGGATACGGCCGGATTTAGCCGTTCCTGGCGAACGGCTTGCCGTAACTGTGACTTGAGTCTCGGATGCTTGTCCGTCGGGACAATATTCTCTTTGTTTACAGAGTCTTATCGTGAACGAATAAAGACTGAGGTTTAGTGTGCGTTAACCCCTTGTTCTTTCGCTCGATTTCACGACAGTGCGGAGATACGCGAGCGCGATGACACGACAACAAAGCATCACTGCAACGGCACACACGGTGATCGAGGCGACAGCCGCGTGAGTCAAAGCACTGCCATAACCGGCAAGCCACTCGTACTCGTTGCCGATGACGATGCGACGCATTGCAAGGTGATTCAGAAGGTGCTGGAGGAGTCCGGCTTTCGCGTCATCACGGCGCCGAACGGCAAGGATGCGATCGATCAGGTCGCGACGTTCAACCCGGACGTCATTCTGCTTGATGTTGAAATGCCGGAGATGGATGGCTTCGCCGTATGCGAGATCATCAGGGCACGAACAGCTGATCGTGAAATTCCCATCTTCATAATTACCAGCCGCGACGATCCCGAGTCCGTTGAGCGCGCTTACACAGTCGGCGCCACGGACTTCCTGACCAAACCCATCGCCCTGCCCGTACTCCCACATCGCATCCGATACATATTGCGTACCTTCACAGCGCTGAATGATCTTCGAGGGCTCATTCGCGCCGTTCCCGACCTCATTTTTATCGTCAATAAAGACGGCGAGGTACAGCAGGGTCTCAGTGGGCCGGACGCGGTGCATACGCAACAGATCAAGGCTTTGTCGACGGCGTCGGAAATCAACTTCTATCCTTGCGAGAATGATGACCGGGCGACGCATTGCATCAGGCAAGCACTGGAAACCGGCAAACCACAGGTTTACGAACATATTCTAGAGGCGCTGGGTATTCATCTTGAAACCCGTTTCGTTCGACGCGACAAGACTTCTGTACTGGCAATCGTCCGGGATATCACGGAACGCAAGAACTCCGAGGCAAGAATTTTCAACCTCGCGTACTACGACGAACTGACCGAGTTGCCTAACCGCCAGTTGTTCGGCAAAAGTCTGGAACAAACTATTACATTGGCACGGCGGAACGATCAGAAGTTCGCCGTGCTCTTCGTCGATCTGGACAGATTCAAGCGCATTAACGATACGCTGGGTCACAGCGTGGGAGATGAGCTGCTCAAAGAGGTCGCCGGAAGGCTGCAGAAATGTACGCGCTCGGGAGACACGGTCATCCGCTTCAATGCAGACGGCGATGAGGGCATCAAGCTGGCACGTCTGGGCGGAGACGAGTTTGTCATCAAGTTATACGGGATCGAAGACGAGAATGCGGTATCTACTGTTGCATCGCGCATCATCTCGGTCCTGACGCCGCCATTCACCTGCGAAGGTCACCAGTTCGTCGTCACGCCCAGCATCGGCATCGCAGTGTATCCGCAGGATGGTGAAACAGGCGAAGAGCTATTGATGAACGCCGACTCTGCGATGTATCGAGCCAAGTTTCACGGGCGCAACAATTACAAATTCTTCTCCGAGACGATGCGCACCAAGTCGCTGCACAGGCTGGATCTCGAAAACCAGATTCGAAAAGCAATCGAATGCAGCCAATTTGAGTTGCACTACCAGCCGAAAGTGGATGCCGAGAGCTGGTCGTTGGTCGGGGCCGAAGCACTTCTGCGCTGGAATCACCCGGAGCGGGGACCCATCGCACCGGACGACTTCATCCCGGTCGCAGAGGAAACCGGTCTTATCGTACCCATCGGACAGTGGGTCCTGCGTGAAGCCTGCAAGCAGGTCCGGGCATGGTCGACGTTGCCGACCGGAGCGATTCCGGTGTCCGTCAACATTTCCAGCCACCAGTTCAACTCTGACGGCCTGATCGAAGACGTCTTTGACGCTGTATCCGGCGCCGGTATAGACGCACTGCTTCTCGAACTGGAGATCACGGAGAGCGTCTTGTTGCAGGACGCAGATAGTACACTTGCCGCGCTCCGGAAGCTAAAGCAAGCCGGCGTCTCATTGTCGATCGATGACTTTGGCACCGGCTATTCATCATTGAGTTACCTGAAGCGCTTCCCGATCGACACGCTCAAGATCGATCGCTCATTCGTCAAAGATTTACATTGCGACGCCGATGACGCGGCCATCTGCGCTGCCATTCTCGCCATGGCGCGACAGCTGGGCTTGAATGTCGTGGCGGAAGGCGTGGAGTCGGAGCAACAGCTCGAGTTCCTGCGCCGTCACGGCTGCAACCAGATCCAGGGTTTTCTCTGTAGCCCAGCCCTGTCGGCCGATGACTTTGCAGCAATGCTTACCAAGATTGCCGGCAAAACGTCTGACGGCGGCGTCAAAGACAAAGCAACAGCCTGAGACAGTACACAGTCAATCCTTGTCAGCAGATGGTGTAGTACGTCTGTAGAATGTCGGCTTGCACTCGAACTACGGACCATAATGAAGCGATTTTTGGAATGTCCCCTGCCCCTGTCCGCGCTCGCAGCTTATGCTCTCTTGCTGGCTGTCTCACCTAAAGCGTCCCCGCAATCCTTACATGACTGGATAGAAAGTAGTTGCGCGCCGTGCGTGGCACGGATGGCACAAAAGACTGGTGTGTATATCCTGGACAAGGGTGAAGAGTCGATGATGGGTCGTGCATGGTTAGCACAACATGCCCGGCAATCGATTGATGTCCAGTATTTCATATGGAGCAGCGACAATATCGGCATCCTCGCGACCGAGATGCTGTTGCAGGCGGCCGACCGTGGCGTGCGAGTGCGAGTCCTGGTCGACGACATAACGCTCGATGTAAAAGACGAAACACTGATTGCACTTGCAGCCCATCCGAATGTGCAAATTCGAATTTACAACCCAAAATTGATGACCGGCGTTTCGCTTCTGCAAAAAATCATCAATACGATTACGGATTTTCGCGGCATCAATCAACGCATGCACGACAAAACTGCTATTTATGATGGCCTTGCCGGCATTACCGGTGGTCGAAATATGGCCGATGAATACTTCGACTTCGATCACAAGTACAACTTTCGCGATCGGGATGTTGTTCTCATCGGCCCCGCAGCCGAACAAATGACCAGCAACTTCAATGAATTCTGGGATAGCGATCTGGCGGTGCCGGTTGAGCATCAACTCAAAGATGTGGATCAACGCATCGCTACAGAGGACGTAGAACGAAAATACGCTGAGCTACATGCCTATGCCGCCGATCCGGCCAACTTCGAGCCGGAAATTCGAAACGCAATCGATCAGATGCCCAAGGCCTTTCCGAAATTGTTGCGGGCGATGGCCTGGGAAGATGCCCGCTTTATCAGCGACAAACCGGGCAAGAATCCGGGGCATGCCGGTTTCGGCGGCGGTGGTGAATCCACGCAGGCGCTCGTGTCCGCAATAAAGAACGCGAAACACTCGGTTTTGATTCAGTCGCCCTACCTGATACTGCCGAAAGGCGGTATCGAGCTTCTCGCCGAACTGCACAAACGTGGTGTGAGGATTCGTATTTCCACCAATTCTTTGGCATCGACCGACAACCTGCCGGCATTCAGCGGCTATTTCAAACAGCGGACCAGGCTATTACTGGCCGGAGTCGAGCTGTATGAGTACAAACCGTATCCGCAAATTCAGATGGATTTACTCGAGCGCTACCCGCGGCTTGCAGACAATAATCCGATATTCGCCTTACACGCCAAGAGCATGGTCATCGACGGCAGCAAGGTCTTTATCGGTACCTTCAATCTCGATCCCCGCTCCGCAAATCTAAACACCGAGGTCGGTGTCCTGGTCAACAGTCCTCAGTTAGGCCAACAATTGACAGCAAGCATCGAAAGAGACATGCAAGCGGAGAACAGCTGGCACACGACCAGGAAATTCAACCCGGATCGCGAAGTCAGCCGCGGTAAATATCTCAAGCTCGGCTTGCTTAACCTGCTACCACTTGACCCTATACTCTGATTCTTCTGGCCGTAAAATTGGCAGCTACATGAAGGCCATCAAATACCTGTTGATCTTCCTGGCGGTCGTCGCCGTCCTCGCGACGACCGGCTGGTTCTTGCGAAATACGATAATCGAGCGCATATCGGGTCGTGCCCTTGCGAAATATGGCATCGCCGTGACTGATGTGTCCCTCGATGCGCTGGCAACAGACACCGCATCGATCAGCTATCTGGAACTCGAGCACGATAACGGTACCGTCATCGGTATCGACGATCTGACATTGCCGATTGGTAGTTCAACGAGCGGAACCAGAACGTATGCCGCAAATAATGTCACGATAAGCGTCCCTGGGGACAGCGATGCCGAATCGTTCGACTTGGCAAAACTGCTCGACCAGCTTCTGTCGATGCCGAACACATTTGCCGGCACGGAAGTGTTGGTCGCTGAGCTGAATATTGCTCCGTATCCAGCCATGCGGGATCTTCGCTGGGCATCGACAGAGGAACGGCAAGAGCTGTCTGCAGACTTGGATGCAGTTCACTTTGGCGTGCAGATCACCAACGATGAAGACAAATTCAAAGCCAGCATTTCACTACAACACAATTCAATCAACGCGCCTGAACAATCGTTAACGTTAGACATTCGACGATGGGACAATGGCATCGATATCAGCGGTGCATCGATACTTGAATTACCGATCACGGCAACGATCGCGACCTCGCTTGCGGAGTCTCTCGGTAGCACGCTCGCCGGGGTCGAATTTGCCGACGGCACAGCCATTCTTGAAGTCGAGGCACGGCTTCCGTTCGGCGCGAACCAACCTGTATTTGCTACCGCAACCCTGATGCCGGCAGTGCCATTTGAACTGGCTTATTCCGTCAAGTCCGGTGTCGTCAACGTAGTCAGCGTACGTTCAGCTAGCGCCATTAAACTCGAAGCCACCTATCCGGACAGTCAATGGTCCGTCAACCAAGAGCAGGTCTCGCTATCCATGTCGTACGACGATCTAAATGACATTACGGCTACTATAAG
>CAYLSX010000141.1:0-5542 GCA_964386685.1 uncultured Woeseiaceae bacterium
TGGAAAAACTCGCCGACGCCTTACCCGTGGAACGTGCTGCGAGTCGATGGATCGTGTCCGACGATCCGGGGGAACACATCGAGCGCATAGCAACGTATATCGAGCTCGGTTTTACGCATTTAGTCTTTCACGCTCCGGGCCCGGACCAGGAGAGGTTTCTGCGTTTGTATGCGAAGGAGATACTGCCGCGGCTACGCAAGCAGTTCGCCTGAAAAATAAATAATCGGCCCGACCACCGCGCTTGCGGCGAGGAAGCTGTCGAAGCGGTCAAGAATACCCCCCTGGCCGGGCAGCGCGTTACCGAAGTCCTTGATCCCGGCTCGCCGCTTGACCATGGACGCGGCAAGATCGCCACACAAGCCGGCGCTACAAATCGCAACGGCAAGTAGCAGGGCCGACATCGGGGCCGGCCAGACCAGGTCGCGAAAAACGATTCCTACTGTCACCGCGGCGAGCAGACCGCCAATCGCGCCTTCGATGGTTTTCCCCGGACTGATATTGGGCGCCAACAAGCGGCGTCCGACTAATTGCCCAACGACCTGGCTGAATCCGTCGAATACGGCCACGAGTAGATAGAGGTAGACCCAGGTGCCGGGCGAAAGCATGGGAATCATCAGAACCGTTGTCGCTGCGACGACCGTATAGGTCATCCAGATAACAAACCTGATGCCGCGAGGCCTCATGTCCACACGTTCCGAGGCACGGCGAAGCTCGGATGCGCCCAGGGTGATAATCAGAACCACAAAAACAAACATGCTGACCGGCCCGGCCGCAGCGCAGGCCAACGCGGTAAGCACGATCAAGAAGTAGACGCCGAGTTTCTTCCATTGTTCACGTGCAATCTGCGGCGTAGTCCTGCGGTTGTTTAACGCCATCAACAACGCGCCAACGGCAAAACCGGATAAAGTCGCAATGAATATCTGAGCAATCATGAGGGGCTTAGTTGGCGACACCAAAGCGCCGACCGCACGGATTCGACGCGTACTGATGTGGTGTTCGGAAACAATTGACCATCGAGCATCAACGTTTGCGGAGAGACAAGAGAAACGCTGACAATCTTGTTCTGGCTGCGCTCGCCTGAGTCGTAAATCCCCAAGGTCGACAGCAGGGAAAAGTTATGCAGCATCTGGCGAAACCATCCGGCACTCAGAATGAGTACGTCGGCAAGGCCATCGTTGAGCTTCGCGTCCCTGAACGCCGTAAAGTTGGCAAGATTCACGGTGTTGTTAATTATGATTCCGGTACATGCTCGTTCATCGTCGACACTATCTGACATGCTGAGATGACAACGGAAAAATTGCGGTGCAGTCAGTATCGTGGCCAGTGCGTAACCGTATGGGCCGGCCGCCCGAAAGCTGGATGCGCGTTCAACGACGCTGACGACGTAGCCGAGCGCGACGGTGCTCGCTGACAGGTAAGAACGTTCACGGCCATCTTCGAAATTAATGTCGACCTGCATAAGATCGATACAAGTTTCGCTGCCATTGTGTAGCGCCGTCAATCCGTCAGCGACAGTCTTGATACCGAGGTCTCGTGCCAGACAGTTGCCGCGGCCTGTCGGTATCGCGGCAAGATGTTGGCGTTCGCGTTGCATGCCGACGATAACCTCGAGAATGGTGCCATCGCCACCGACAACGACAAAGCCATCGAATGCCGTCGACTCCGCGGCGATTCTGGTAGCAGTTCCTTCGGCGTCGGTGAAAACAACATCGTCGACGAACTCGCGCAATTCCGGCAGCCAGCGTTTTTCAAATCCTGACGACTTGAATTGACCGGAGCAAGGATTGACGATTGCCAGCCACTTGCTCATGCCGTACCGAGTCTCTGCCTATCGAGCCACAACAATGTATCTGCGATCGTGTCCAGCCTCGAGCCAAGCGTCGGGGTCAGGGAAAATGTTCTGGCAATATAGACAAGAATCGGCGTCGCAATGATGCGGGCCACCGATATGAGGTTTGGAACATGGTGAGATATGTTCATTCTTATTTCTGCGGGAAAGTATGAGCAGGCACTCCTTTGTCGTCAATGCCGCTGCACTTTTATCAATGAAAACAGGCTAGTATGGCTGCATGAAGGCACGTGACATCATTGACCTGGTAGTCCTGTCCGCGCTGTGGGGAGCCTCATTCCTGTTCATGCGCATTGCCGCGCCGGAATTCGGACCCGTCGTTCTGGCCGAACTACGCATAGCGATCGCCGGCCTGGTCCTGTTGCCCATTCTGATGATGCGTGGCGGCGCCGGAGAGCTCAGAGTCCACTGGAAAAAGCTTGTTACAGTCGGATCGCTGAACACAGCAATACCATTCATGCTATTTCCGTACTCGACGCTGTATCTGACCGCCGGATTTACCGCCATCCTCAATGCGACAACGCCGCTATTCGCTGCAATCATCGCCTTTTTATGGTTATCTGCAGCGCTAAGCGCCAGCCGCGTCATCGGCCTTGTCATTGGCTTCGCTGGCGTCGTCGTCCTCGTGTGGAATAAAGCCGGACTCGACACGAGTGTGACACTGGCGATTGTCGCGGGAATCGTCGCATCGCTGTTCTACGGTATCGGAGCCAACTACACCAAGAAATACCTGCAGGGTATCGGCTCTTTGGCGATCGCCACGGGCAGTCAGATTGCGGCTGCACTCCTCTTGTTGCCGGCGGCCATAGCGCTTTGGCCGGACGATCCGGTTTCTGCCAAGTCCTGGGCGGCAGTCATCGCGCTGGGCGTATTCTGTACCGGTATTGCGTATGTTCTTTACTATCGGCTGATCGCCAATGTCGGCCCGGCGAGTGCCGTCACCGTGACCTATCTTGTTCCCGGTTTTGCGGTGTTGTGGGGGGCAATCTTCATCGATGAAAGGCTGACCACGAACATGATGATCGGTTGCACGATTATTCTTTTGGGTACGGCGTTGGCAACCGGTCTGCTGTCTGTCGGCGGAAAATCGAAGACGCAGCAGATACGAAAGGATAATCAGGGAGAGTAGTCCCTTGGAGAGTTTTTGAATTCCCTGTTCGACCTTGTCAAGAGCCTCAAGCTGCCGGAAGGCGATTTTGCCATATTCGGCAGTGGCCCATTGATCGTTCGAGAGATCGTCCCGGCGTCGAATGACCTGGACATTATCTGCAGGGGACGGGCGTGGGACTATATAAGAGGGGTCGGTGAACCCGAATACCTCACTGAATACAACGTTGATATCGTTACCATGTTTGACGGAAGCCTGACTTTCGGCAATAAGTGGGGAATCGGAGCGTTCGATACGGACGAGCTGATCGATAATGCCGAATTGATCGACGGACTTCCGTTCGTCGGCCTGGAGTATGTGGCGAAGTACAAAAAAATCAGCAAGAGACCGAAGGACCTGCAACATCTTGAAGCGCTGTTTGATTCGGATGCCTACCGTTAACCGTTGACGCGCCTGTTGATACCATGGGCTATCGAAAAGGCTCACCACACAGGCCTTTAGGAGCATAAATGCCAGACGCAGATATTGGATTGATTGGCCTCGCCGTAATGGGCGAAAACCTTGTTCTGAACATGGCCAATCATGGCTTCACCGTTGCCGTCTACAATCGCACGACCTCCAAGGTTGATGATTTTGTAAACGGGCGGGCGGCCGGCAAATCCGTGATCGGCACGCACTCGCTTGAACAGCTGTGCGCAAGCCTCAAGCGGCCCCGGCGAGTCATGATCATGGTCAAAGCGGGTGCCGTCGTCGAAGGGGTGATCGAATCGCTGTTGCCGTTTCTCGAATCCGGTGACGTCGTCATCGATGGTGGAAACAGCAATTTTCCGGACAGCAGCCGGCGCACGGACGAGCTTGCGGAGAAGGGCATTCTTTTCGTTGGAACGGGCGTATCCGGGGGCGAAGAAGGGGCGCTAACAGGTCCCAGCATCATGCCCGGTGGCAATCCGGATGCGTGGCCGATCGTAAAACCGATTCTTCAGGCAATCGCCGCCAAGACCGATGATGGCGAACCGTGTTGCGACTGGCTTGGCAAGGGAGGCGCGGGACACTTCGTCAAGATGGTGCACAACGGCATCGAGTATGGCGACATGCAAATGATCTGTGAGACATACCAGATGATGAAGGAGGGCTTAGGCATGTCGAATGAGGACATGCACGACGCATTCGCACGTTGGAACGATGGCGTACTCGACAGCTACCTGATCGAGATCACGCGCGACATTCTGGCTTATCAGGATGAAGACGGTAATGCGACCGTCGATCTGATTCTCGATAAGGCGGGTCAGAAGGGCACAGGCAAGTGGACTGCGATTACGGCGCTGGACGCAGGCCAGCCTCTTACGCTGATCGGCGAAGCGGTATTCGCGCGGTGCTTGTCGGCGCTCAAGGACGAAAGAGTTGCCGCATCGAAGGTACTTGTGGGGCCGGACACAGAGTTCGACGGTGACCGTGCCGAATTGCTTAACGATCTGGAGCAGGCACTTTACGCATCGAAAATCGTCTCGTACGCACAGGGCTTTCAACTAATGCGCGCAATGTCAGACGAAAATGACTGGCAACTCGACTATGGCGCTGTGGCCTTGATGTGGCGCGAAGGCTGCATTATTCGCTCCGTATTTCTCGGCAACATTCGCGACGCATTCAACAAGAACCCGGGATTGACTAACCTTCTGCTCGATCCGTTTTTCGAGGACGCGATAAGAAACGCCCAAGCGGCGTGGCGTCGGGTGGTTGCGACGGCTGCAACACTCGGCGTTCCGATGCCGGCTACCAGCGCGGCTTTGACGTACTATGACGGCTATCGATCCGAGCGTTTGCCGGCTAACTTGTTACAGGCCCAGCGCGACTTTTTTGGAGCTCATACTTACGAGCGTGTCGACAAACCTCGTGGCGAGTTCTTTCACACAAACTGGACAGGACGCGGTGGCACAACGTCCTCGACGACATATAACGTATAGATTCTCAACATTTCTTATTCAAGCTAAGGGTATCGCAGTGAAACTAAAATACTTCTGGACAAAAATAACTTTGCTTATTGGTATTGCCGCCATTCTCGGCGCTTGCGCTACAGGACCACAGGTAACAAAGACTCTGGATACGACGGAGTCCGCAGATGCACCTTTTGAAAAAATTCTGGTCATCGCCCTCCTTTCCTCATTCGATTCTCGAAGGTATCTCGAAGACGAGACGGTTAAGCAGCTGTCTGAAATCGGTACCGACGCTGTTGCGAGTACGTCGATGATGAACACCAAGACACCGGTTAACCGACAGACCTTTCTGGCGATGGTCGACAAGATCGGTGCCGACGCGGTGCTGGTCACGCAGTTGACGAGTCTCCAATCAAAGGGGACCGTGGCAGACATGAATCCTGAAGCGACGATCAAATTCACGCCGACCTACTACTACAATGTATGGAGCGTCGAACAAACGGAGTACGTCGAGCCGTCGGCCGTGGATTTCGAGCATTCTCTTGTTTTGGCGACGCAACTTTACTCCGTGCTCAAAGAGGAGTCAGTCTGGGCAATAGAGTCAAGAACCAAGATAAAAGTCGACTTTGACGAAGTGGCCGGCTTCTCGGTCAT
>CAYLSX010000142.1:0-5469 GCA_964386685.1 uncultured Woeseiaceae bacterium
ATCCCGGCAATTTTCCGGCAGTCAACAAACGTAAACCGGCCGTACCGCGCCCCGGTCTAGAACCATCACACAATCTCACTATCGCGGTTTGCTCGGTAATTAGTCGCGGACACAGCCGATACTGGAATTCGCTCGTAACAGGTTTTCCCGCGTCGATCGCAAAATACATGCCGGTGTTTCTTGCCTATTCATGCTAAGAATTACGCCCTCCGGCTCCGAGATCAAAGCAATCGATCGAGCTGCTCCCGAACCTGCTCATCCCAAAGCTCAGCGACAGTCTTGCCTGCCGGTAGCGCGGTTGACGCCCGCTTCCATACAACATTCCCCTGTCCATTGACAACTATCAGGCCTGGGGTGAACCTTACCGCATAGTCTTTCGCGATTTCATCACCGTCCGCTACCGCTATTACCGGAAATCCCAGCGCCGCCACATAGGCGGCAGGATCGCCTTCGCCATCTTCGAAAACGTCAATTGCAATAATTTTGATTTTGTCCGCACCATAGTCTTTCTGTATTTCGCCAAGGTAAGGCATGAATGCTTTGCAATAGGGGCACCAGGTGGCCCAAAAAATCAGGACAGTTGGTTTGTTGTCCAGAACCGCCGGAAAATCAACTTCTGCGCCAGAAAAGTCGATGCCTTTCCATCTCGGATTCGTATCGTCGGGCTCGCCTGCAAAAATCAGACCGGTCACGCACATGAGTGCCAAAAATAGAGAAACGCGCTGCAACATGGAATCATCCCCGTGAGTAATTTGCTTATCCATATTTTTCGTCGCCTACTTCGGTGTTTTGTCGCGTAGCATATAATGAGAAATTATTTCTCGATCGACTGCTGCCAGTTCCTCAACCGCTGCATCGTGCTCAGGATCGCCGACAATTTTCGGATTAGCCGCAGCTAAGGCGGCAAAGCTGGGATAACGGGTGCTGATATGTATTTGCCCGTACATCGGGCCGGCAAAAGCCGCTTGATAGATTCTAACTTCGGCTTCGGGTTCGTGCTTCTTGATTACCTTGATAATTGCCTTGAGTTTTTCCAGGTACTCGCTTGTGCTGCCAAAGACTTTTACAACCGTGACCTCTACAACCGCCATGTCATCGTCGCCTTCGGCCGCGGCCGACAGGGAGCAAAGACTGGCCAGGATCATCGCTGCAATCAGATTGTATCGAAATGCTCGTATATTCATCGTGACGCCCTCTAGCTAGTGAAAATGCGCGAATTGGCCCAATAGGACAATCGCCTCAATGCTGTTAACAATTTCGTGTATCGCTCGTCGCCTTTTCGCCATACAGCCAGTAGCCGACGCAGTACGCCTGGCGACCTGCCGTTGCCGGTTCGAGTGTGACGTTGTCGGCGCCTAGCTCGCGCAATCGATCGGCCATCGCTTTCGCTGCACTGCCATCCAGAGCTGCATGCTGCATCGCCTGCAGGCGTTTCGATTGGGCTACGAGCAGGTTCCGTATATCATCTGTCATCTTGAGTAGCGTCTCGAGGTTCTGTGACTTTCTCATCTCCGGCAGACGCCGTACTGCCGCGAACAGATTGTCGATGAGACTGTGATTTTCGTCGTCGGAAAAGCGCCGTTCGAGTTCATCGAAAACCGTCTTGAGTGCTGCGATCGACTGTTCGGCGACCGAAATCGTCTGCGGCGTGTTTTGCGCCTCCGCCTCGACGAGCTTCTCCAGCAAATCGCCGGTGGCGGGAAACAGACTGCTTGCGAGTATTGTCTCGGCCTGTTGCCACTGTAATTGACAGCGCTCTTTCAGCACCCCATCGTCAGCGTGCAGCAAGAAACGAAACGGTCCACCGGGCTCGAGAACGCGCAGTGCTTCGGGCAAGCTTTCCTGGGTCTGCGAATACTCGATTGCGTACTGGCTGGCTACCGCCGCAAAATGATTGTCGGCAAAAGGAAGTTTCTCCATTGGTGTGCGAGGATGAAAAGTGATCTCATCCAGCTGTTTCGCTGCCGACGAAACATACCGGGATGGCTGAATGTCCGCCAGGTCAACACCGTGAATTGAAAATCGTTCGGGCTTTGTGTGTGATACTGTCACGGCTTGCGTTGCCAGGCTGCCATTGCCGGTACCGAGATCCAGGATCTGGGCGCCCGCAGGTAATGCGTCGAAAAATGCTCGCCAGGACAAAAGTAACTGATCGGAATCGTCGGGCTCGTTGACGGGCATACAGGATTGCAGCTGATCCGATTGCCAGAACACGCTCCATGCCCAAAGGGCATCATCCCGCTTATGCATTCCAGACACTAACGGTTGGGGCAAAGCAGCGGAAGGCCATCACCGCCTCCCGCTGCGCTCTACGATCAAAATGTGTAAGACGCACCGATGAAGAATTCTGCTCCTGTGGGGCTGAACGTGTCCGGGCTCGTATTGTTGCGAACCTGCCGCGACCCGAGCAACGGTGGATCCTCGTCAAAGACATTGATGATTCCGCCCCAAACCGCGAAGTCGTCGTTGATATCGTAGCCGACTGACAAATCGACATAGTTCGCACCATCCAGTACCGGGACAGCCTTGGTGCTGGGGTCATCTCCAAATATCACTTCATCAAGTGTGGTGTCGTCCGACCAGCGATGGCGCAGCCCGAGAGTCAGGTCGCCCGATGTCCAGTTGATGGCGGTATTGGTCTTGGTTTCCGCTTTGGGTTCGCCGCAGGTTCGACCAAATGCGCCGGCGCATTCATTGACAGTGCTGAGGTCGGCAATCGGTGTCAGGTTGAACTCATCCAGGAATGTCGCGTTGAACGCAATGCTGAGTTCGCTGCCGCCGCCACCAATGCCAAAACCAAGGTCAAAGACATACGATACCAGCAAGTCTATGCCCGAGGTCTCCAGTGCGCCGACGTTCACATTGGTTACCTCGACAGGATTCAGAGTATCGATGATGCCGGTCGAGCTGTTACGACCTACCGCCTGGCAGGCTGCACTATTGAGGTCCTGAATCTGGTTGTAGCAGAGGTCCAGCACGTTGGTTACCGAGCCGCCGAATACACCGATGGCGTCGTCAACGTCAATATCGAAGTAGTCGATAGATATGCGCAATGCCGGAAGCGCTTCCGGCGTGAATATCGCGCTGAGTGTAAACGTATCGGACTCTTCCTCAGAGAGATTCGGATTACCGCCAAACAAACCCGGTATTTCGGTGTTGGGCTGAATACTCGGGTCGCCCACGAGTGCGGTAGGGACTCCGGTCGCTTCACAAAGATCGCGAACTGTCGTGTCCGTTGCCGCGGCCGGGTCAGCACAAGGATCTGACGCGCTCACCGGAAAAAGTCGCTGTCCACCGAACGCTTCACTGACGCTGGGGGCGCGGATTGCCCGCTGAAACTGCGTGCCGAATGCCAAGCTGCCATTGACCTGCCAGTCGAGGCCGACGAGGAAGGTACTGACACCACCGGTTTGCTCGAGGTCATAGTCCGAGTAGCGATAGGCACCCGTTGCGTTAAGCGCTTCGATGCCCGCCTTGTCCGCCAACAGCGGCACGCTGACTTCCGCAAACAGCTCCCAGACATCGACTTCGCCTATGGCCGGTGTTATGGCGTTGAAACCGGCTACATCACCGGTCAGCAGAGCCTGGTCCGGGCTGAATTCGGCAGAGCTCGACCGCCATTCCGTACCGAACAGGGCCGCGAACGGGCCGGCGGACATATCAAACAAGTCACCACTGATGGTCGCTCCAAACACTTCGAGCTCGGTGGCCTCGGTGTTGGTCGTCGCTAGGCCCAGGAAATCGACGCCGTCCGACGAAATATTCGGCCCGAACGGGTTCAAAATAGGAGCGCCGCCAGGGCCGCCGGAGCCTGACAGGATGCCTTCAGCCCAAGCCGCTCTTGACGCGTTGCCCATCTGAATCTGGGTGTTGTCGGATCGGGAATACGAATAGTAAGCGTTGTAGTCGTAGTCGCTGACAGTGCCCTCGACGCCAACAAGTGCTCTGAATGCATTGCGCGTGTCTTCGTTGCGACGCGGCCCGAGTTCGACCAGGCGACGATTGATGCCCAGGTTGACCAGTCCGTCATCAGCGGGGCCGCCCCACCCGGCTTGATCGAGCAATAGCAGGACATCGCTCAGTTCCTGGCCGATGTACGGGTTAGCTACTTCGACCGGAAAGCTCTGATTGATGAAACTCGATGCAAAGCCGGTGGTTGTTTCGTTGTGCGAGTACGCACCCTCGAAAAAGACGGTGGTGTTCTCGCTCACATCCAGGTCTGCGAGCATGGTGACTGAATAGCGCTCCTGCGGAATGCGCAGGAAATTGTCGAGCAAGTAGTTATACCGGTCATCCGGACTGACAAACGGCGCCTGGGTCAGGCCAGTGCCATCGGGAGTGAATCCGAGACCGCCGAGACCAGTCAGGCCCGCAGCCGCCAAAGCGGCGTCGAGGCCGGGTATCGCGGCGATGTCGGCCGCGCTGGTAGGAAGGCCGGTATATCTACCGTTCGGAACAAAGCTGCTGCCACTGACAACGAGCACGCGGTTGCCGCTGGCGTCGGTACCGTCTTGCAAAACCTGTGACGAGAAGCTGCGATCGGTCGTCATGACGGGATCGCGATCGAGATAATTGAGCGCGACCACTGCGTTACCTTTGCCATCAGCAAAATTGCCACCGAGCGTCAACGAGAGATCGAAGATATCGCCATCGCCTTCGGTGGTCTGATTGAACTGCGACCGCAGCTCGACACCCTCGAAATCGTCTTTCAGGATGAAGTTGACGACTCCGCCGATCGCATCGGAGCCATAAACTGCTGATGCACCGCCGGTAACAACCTCCACACGCTCAATGAGAGAGCTGGGAATGTTGTTGATATCAGTTCTCTGACTGGAATCAAAAAACATGTAGCGTCGACCGTTGACCAACACAAGGGTTCGTTGGCCGCCAAGGCCACGAAGGTCCAGGGTCGCTGCGCCGGTTGCCGTCGGATCAGCCGTCGAGTTCGTCTGAGCGGTCCGGGAAGGCACGAATTGAGGCATGTTGTTGAGCACTTCTTCGACATTCTGGTAGCCCGAAAGCTTGATGTCGTCCGCGGACACGGTGTCAATGGGAATTGACGGGGCCTGTCGCCCTGTACGAATGCGAGAGCCCGTTATGATGATTTCCTCGATTACCTCGTCACCGGCGGTACTTTCCTGTGCATAAGCGGCTGGCAAACACGCAAGAGCGACGGCAATCGCGACTGCGGACGTGCCTCGGTTCCTCTTCGGTATTGAGTTCATGGAATCTGCCTCGCTCTTCTGTTTATTAGTGACAGTTGAAACTGTCCATCCCCCGCCAGTCCGGCGGCAAGTAATCAGACTACTCCAAAATAAGGCACATTTAATTAATAATAGTTCATTGTGTCCTTATCCTAGGTTCATGGTTCATCTTGGTAGTGCAAACGGACAACGGATCCTGCGCTGGGCAAGCGACCGACGCCCGTCGCCATCCGCAGGATTTGTGCAGGTGGGGCTACGCAACAGT
>CAYLSX010000143.1:0-5405 GCA_964386685.1 uncultured Woeseiaceae bacterium
CGCCACTGCCCCCTCAAGACAGCGTGTCTACCAATTCCACCACCAGAGCCCCGTGTGAATATCTTCAGGCTGAATGCTAGTCCGACGTCTATTGCTCGCCTTCGTCCTCGACGGGCTCGTCCGGCCCGAGTGACGGCATCTCACCGTCATCCGTCGATCCATCCGCATCGTCGATTTCCGGCAAATCCGGAAAGTCCTCGTCCACAGACACGTCGTCGGTACTGCTCGACTCGGCTTCCAATGGCGCCTCTGTTGCCAGCGAGTCCTCGAGGATGCTTTCGGGGCCGGTCGATCGCTGGCTGCTGATGTACGCGAGCGTCAGGCTGCTGGCGAAGAACGCGGTGGCAAGAACAGCCGTCGCTCTCGAAAAGAAATTCGATGATCCCTTGGCACCAAACACCGTGCCGGATGCGCCAGCACCGAACGCCGCGCCGGCATCGGCGCCTTTGCCGCGCTGCAGGAGCACGAGAACGATAATTAGTACCGCGATTAGTGTGTGGCCTATCAGCACCACGGATTGCATATTTTCCATTGCTACCTCAAACGAGCGATGCCGCTGCTGCAGCAATCGCCAAAAAGTCGTCGGCCTTCAGGGAAGCACCGCCGATCAGCCCGCCGTCGATATCGGGCATTGTAAAGAGTCCGGCCGCATTTTCCCCTTTAACGCTGCCGCCATAAAGTATCTGAATATCTGCCGCGATCTGTTCGCTGCGGGACGAGATCGAAGCACGGATGTGCCCGTGCACGTCCTGAGCCTGCTCGGGCGTCGCAGTCCGGCCTGTGCCGATCGCCCAGACCGGTTCGTAAGCAACCACCGCATGGCTGAACGACTCCACACCTGCCAGATCCAGTACGGCATACAACTGTTCGTCGATGACCGCCTCGGTACGATCGGAATCTCGTTGTTCAAGCGTCTCGCCGACGCACAGAATCGGTTTTAGCCCGGCTGCCAGCGCCGCAACAAATTTTGCCGCAACGATTTCACTGCTGTCCCCCATCATCGCCCGGCGTTCCGAATGCCCGACGATGACGTATTCACAAGCGATGTCCTTGAGCATTGCCGCCGACACCTCTCCGGTAAAAGCGCCCGCCTCGTGTTGCGAGACGTTCTGTGCGCCGAGGGCCAGTTTCGAGCCCTCGAGCTTTTGTGCCATAGCCGACAGATAGGGAAACGGCGGGCAGACCAACAGCTTCACGGAATCTGACAGCGGCATGCCCGCAAGAATGCCGTAGGTCAGCTCGGCATTGGCTGCCGTACTGCCGTTCATTTTCCAGTTGCCTGCGATCAGGAAATCGCGCATGGGTCACCTGTTGTCCGTCGAGCTGAAAGGCGCGCAAGGATACCGGTGGCACCAACGCAAATCAACGCGATTCAGGTTGCTGCGTCGGCGACGACGGCGGCCAGCTTTTCAGCGAGGTCGATTACCTGACGTTCATTCTCGCCCTCGACCATGACCCGAATTACCGGCTCGGTGCCGGAGGCCCGCAACACAACGCGTCCGGAATCGGCAAGCTCGCGCTCGGCCTGGCTTACGGCGTCCTGAATCTTGCTGGAGGTCGTGGGATCGAGGCTCTTTTCGGTCCTGACATTGACCATGCTCTGCGGATATTTCTCCATTCCACGGACCAGCTCGGACAATGGCTTGCCGGTTCTCCGCATCACGGCCAGCACCTGCAATGCCGCGATCAAGCCGTCGCCGGTCGTCGTGCGGTCGAGACAGATGACATGACCCGAAGTCTCACCGCCGATGATGCCGCCAGTCTCCGAGAGCGTTTCCAGCACATAGCGGTCACCGACCCGTGCTCTGCGAAATTCGATATTGTGTTTTTCGAGGGCGCGCTCCAGTCCGAGATTACTCATTACGGTGCCGACTACCGGGCCTTGTAATGCCCCCTCTCGCTGCCGTGCTGTCGCCAGGATATATAAGAGTTGATCTCCATCGATGATCTGGCCCTGTTCGTCGACCATTACAACGCGGTCGCCGTCTCCGTCGAGTGCGATGCCGGCGTCGGCCCTGACGGCAGGAACGGTCAACTTCAGCAACTCCGGATGCGTCGACCCGCAGCCGTCATTGATATTGCGACCGTTCGGCGAACAACCGATGGGAATGACCTCTGCACCGAGGTCGGTCAGGGTTCTGGGGCCGCACTTGTAGCCGGCACCATTCGCACCGTCAAATACGACTTTGACATCGTGCAGATCCAGATCATCGGGAAATGTCGATGCGCAAAACTCCTGATAACGCACGCGCGCCGTATCAATGCGCTTCGCCTTTCCGAGGGCCTGGGACTCGAGCGTAATGGCAGGCTGCCCGAGGTAGCGCTCGATCTCGAGCTCAAGGTCGTCGGTCAGCTTGGCGCCGGCACCGTCGAAAAACTTGATGCCGTTGTCGTAGTAGCGGTTGTGCGACGCACTGATTACCACACCGAGCTTGGCTTTGAAGCACTGGGTGAGATAAGCGATGCCGGGCGTCGGCAATGGGCCAAGCAGCAGTACATCGGCACCGGCAGCCACAAATCCTGCCTCCAGAGCCGACTCGAACATGTAACCGGACAATCGAGTGTCTTTACCGATCAGCACGGTGCCGCCTGCGGGCACCAGGACCTGCGCCGCAGCACTCGCGAGGCGAATCGCGAAGTCGGCACTCATCGGATCTTTGCCGACCCTGCCGCGAATTCCGTCTGTTCCGAAAAACCTTTTGCTCATTCGTCCTTTCCAGGCTGCATTACGGCGCTCGCAATCTTGAGCGCATCAATCGTTTCATCCACGTCGTGGGTACGCACGATGTGGGCGCCCCGTTCGACGGCCAATATCGCTGCAGCAATACCCGCGGGCAGCCGCTCTTCAACGTCCTTACCCGTCAATGCCCCCAGTGTACTCTTGCGCGACAGGCCAACCAGCAATGGCATGCCAAGTTCCTGAAATCGATCCAGGCTGGCCAGCAGACGTACATTGTGCTCGTGGGTCTTGCCGAATCCAAATCCGGGATCAATCACAATCTTTTCATCGTCGATACCGGCATCACGGCATGCCGTAATCCTTTTTGACAGAAAATCCAGAATGTCGCCGGGAATGTCCTGGTAGCCTGGATTCTCCTGCATCGTGCCGGGCTCTCCTTGCATATGCATGAGACAGACCGCGACATCGAGCTCGGACGCAGCTTCAACTGCTCCATCCTGCCTTAGCGCATAGACGTCATTGATCATTGACGCGCCGGCATTAACCGCTGCCCGCATCACACCGGGCTTGCTCGTATCGATCGAAACCGCGATGTCTGTACCGTCCGAGATGGTTTCTATTACCGGTATGACGCGATCGAGCTCTTCGTCTTCGGAGATTTGCCCGGCACCCGGCCTGGTGGACTCGCCGCCAACATCGACAATCGCCGCGCCGGCCGCGAACATGCGTTCGGCCTGCCGAATTGCGGCATCGGTTGCGAAAAACTTGCCGCCATCCGAAAAGGAATCAGGCGTAACATTGAGCACGCCCATAACGAGGGGACGATCGAGACTAAGTGTTTGGGAGCCGAGGCGCAGGAGCACTAATGTTCGCTGGCAGGTCCGCCGATCGTACCGGTTGCTTCCTCGTCTTTGTCTTCCTTGACATTGGTGGATTTGGAATCGTCGGAGTCATCCCAGTCTTCGGGCGGCCTCGGTTCGCGACCTTCCATGATGTCTTGAACCTGCACAAGCACGAGCGTTTCGTACTTCATCAATCCCTTGGCCATGGTATGAAGCTTTTCCTCGTGCTCTACGAGGATAGCCTTCGCACGATCGTAATTCCGGTCGATAATCTTTCTGACTTCCTCGTCGATCACGTGTGCGGTGACGTCCGAGACCTGCTTATGCTGGGTAACTGAACGGCCGAGAAAAACTTCGCCGTCCTCTTCGCTGTAAGTCAGAGGTCCCAGCCTTTCGCTAAGCCCCCATTTGGTCACCATATTGCGCGCGATTTCGGTCGCCCGCTCGATATCGTTTGACGCACCCGTCGTCACTTGATCCTCGCCATTCACCAATTCTTCGGCGAGTCGGCCGCCAAATAGCGTGGAAATAACGCTTTCGAGCTGACGTTTCGAGGTGCTGTACTTGTCCTCTTCCGGCAAATACATCGTCACACCGAGCGCCCGGCCACGGGGAATAATGGTCACTTTATAAACGGGATCATGATCCGGCACGCAATAGCCGACGATCGCGTGGCCTGCTTCGTGATAGGCGGTATTGAGCTTCTCCTTTTCGCTCATCACCATGGAACGACGTTCCGTACCCATCATGATCTTGTCTTTGGCTTGCTCGAACTCGTCCATGCTAACGACACGCTTGTTCGCGCGTGCGGCGAACAAGGCTGCCTCGTTTACAAGATTGGCGAGATCGGCGCCAGAGAAACCCGGCGTGCCACGCGCGATAATGCCCGGGCGGACATCGTCGTCCAGCGGCACCTTGCGCATGTGTATTTTGAGAATCAGCTCCCTGCCACGAATGTCGGGTAATGGCACGACCACCTGTCTGTCGAATCGTCCGGGCCGTAACAGCGCGGGGTCCAGAACATCCGGTCGGTTGGTTGCTGCGATAACGATAACGCCCTCGTTGTCTTCGAAGCCGTCCATCTCGACCAGCATCTGGTTCAGGGTCTGCTCACGCTCGTCGTGCCCGCCACCGAGGCCGGCGCCACGATGGCGGCCAACCGCGTCGAGCTCGTCGATAAAGATGATGCAGGGTGCCTGCTTCTTGGCCTGATCGAACATGTCGCGAACACGCGAAGCGCCAACGCCGACAAACATCTCAACGAAATCCGATCCGGATATGGTGAAGAACGGCACCTTGGCTTCCCCGGCAATCGCTCTGGCCAGCAGGGTCTTGCCGGTACCCGGCGCTCCGACCATCAGCACGCCCTTGGGAATCTTGCCACCCAGTCGCTGGAACTTACTCGGATCCTTGAGGAAATCGACGATTTCGGACACCTCCGCCTTTGCCTCTTCGATGCCGGCGACATCGGCGAATGAAACACCGACCTGATCTTCGCCAAGCAGACGCGCCTTGCTCTTGCCGAAGGACATCGCACCCCGACCGCCGCCACCGCCCTGCATCTGACGCATGAAGTAGATCCAGACGCCGATCAGCAACAGAATCGGGAACGAACTGATCAGCAGCTGGCCGATCAGGCTTTGCGACTTCGGCTCCTGCGCCGTGAACTCAACGTCGTTGTCCTCCAGAATGCCGATGAGTGTGTTGTTGTCTGTCTCGGGACTTATGGTGTAGTAAGCGAGCGGGGGTTGATTGCCATAGCGGATACGGTCTTCTTCAAATTCGACCCGACGAACATTTCCGGAGCGAATCTGAGACAGGAATTCGGAATAATCTCTCTTGTCGGGCGCCTGGCCGCTGACGCCGCTGAGGCCCTGTACCAC
>CAYLSX010000144.1:0-5344 GCA_964386685.1 uncultured Woeseiaceae bacterium
AAAAAAGGCCACCCCCTCTTCGAGGGGGCGGCCTGTTTTATTTGGTAGCGGGGGCAGGATTTGAACCTGCGACCTTCGGGTTATGAGCCCGACGAGCTGCCAGACTGCTCCACCCCGCAATGGCAGGGGCGGGATCATACAAGAATGACTGGCTTTGCGGCAAGCAGTTTGGTGGCTAGCCGAGCACGCTGATACAGAGGCTGAGGAGCCAGCCGGGCATGAGGCCGATGCCGAGGACTGCCAGGCCGTTCAGGCTGAGGATGAATCTGGTATCCACCTTGGCTTGCAGAACAGCACGGTCTTCTGCAGCTTCGAAATACATGTACCAGACCACACGTATGTAATAGAAGGCGCCGACGACGGCCGCCAGAACCATCAGTACGGCCAGCCCTGGATATCCCGCAATCAGGATCGCATTGATGACGTTGAGCTTCGCGAAAAACCCGACCCAGGGCGGCACGCCGGCCAGACCCAACATGAAGAACAGCATCATGAAAGCGAACCATGGGCTGCGGGCATTAAGGCCCTTGAAGTCGCTAATATTTTCAGCCTCGAATCCCTGACGACTGAGCAGGATGACTATGCCGAACGAGCCGACTGCCATCAATACATACGTCAAGGTATAGAACAGTGCCGCGGCATTGCCCAAACCCGTGCCACAGAAGATCGCAAGCAAAATAAATCCCACGTGCCCGATGGCCGAATAACCGAGCATGCGTTTGATATTGCTCTGGGCAATCGCGACGACGTTGCCTATCACGAGTGACAATACGGCAACCACCATAATCATGTCCTGCCAGACTTCATGCAGGTCACCCAATCCATCGACAAGGATGCGAAGTGCAAGCGCCAGCGCGGCGAGTTTGGGTGCCGATGCTATATAAAGTGTAACCGGGGACCTCGCACCCTCGTATACATCCGGCAACCACATATGAAACGGCACGGCGCCGAATTTGAAAGCGATACCGACGATGACGAACGCCAGTCCGAACCAGAGGGGCAAATCGTTAATCTCAGGCCGCGCCTGTATCGCCTGCGCGATCTCATGAAACTGTATGCTTCCGGTCGTTCCGTAAATCCAGGAAATACCATAAAGCAGTGCGCCGGATGCGATGGCACCGAGCACGAAGAATTTCATGGCCGCCTCTGCCGATGATGCGTTATTGCGATCGAATGCGACCAACGCGTACAGAGACAAGGACAAGGTCTCGAGCCCGAGGTACATGGTCAAAAGGCTGTTCGCCGAGATCATGATCATGACACCGAGAAGGCCGAATAGCCCGAGCAGGTAAAACTCACCCTTAAATAGGTTGTTTTGCTGCAGATAGTCTCTTGCGTACAGGAAGCCGACGGCGACGACGCCAACAGCCGTTAGTTTCAGAACCTGTGAGAGCTGGTCGCTGACATAGCTACCAGAAAATAGCAGCGTTCGCGATTCTGGCGCAGTTAATACCAACGATGCCGCTGTAATTACCAGTGCGGCAATACTCAGCCAGAATGTAATTATGCGCCGTTCGTCATCGACGAACAGATCTGCAATCAGCACGACACAAATCAGACCGAGCATGCTTATCTCGGGTGCGGCTGGTAACAGATCGTATAAATTCATTTGCACAATCGATGCACCTACAACTTCGACAATCTGGCTAAATCGACAAGCCGATCAACGGATACGGACATCATGTCAACGAGCGGCGCTGGCCAGAGACCGACCAGCAATACGGCGATTGCGAGAATGCCCAGCACGATAAATTCTCGCTGGTGTAAATCCTTGAGCTCTGCGACGTTGTCATTGGCGACTTCGCCGTAGATAACGCGTTTAACCATCCACAGGGTGTAAGCGGCACCGAGTACCAATGTCGTCGCAGCCAGGAACGCGAACCAGAAGTTCGCCTTGAAACTGGCGATGATGACCATGAACTCGCCGACAAATCCCGATGTGCCCGGCAACCCTGCATTGGCCATGGCAAACAACACCATGAATGAGGCGAATACCGGCATGGTATTCGCGACGCCGCCGTAGTCCTGGATATTGCGGCTGTGGACGCGATCGTAGAGAACACCGACGCAAAGGAACAATGCGCCGGAAACCAACCCGTGAGAAATCATATGTACCATGCCGCCGATCACACCCAGTTCGGCACCCATCCCGGCATTGATAGACCAGACAATGAATATACCGAGGGTGACAAAGCCCATGTGCGCGATCGATGAATAAGCGATGAGCTTCTTCATGTCTGTCTGCATCAGGGCAACGAAGCCGATGTAGACGACTGCGATCAATGACAGGGCAATCATCATTCCCGCAAAATACTGGCTGCCGTCGGGAAGCATCGGCAGCGACAAGCGAACAAATCCGTAGCCGCCCATTTTGAGCATGATGGCTGCAAGGATGACGGAGCCACCGGTCGGGGCCTCAACGTGCGCATCCGGTAACCAGGTATGCACCGGCCACATCGGCACCTTGACTGCAAACGCCAGCAGGAAGGCGATAAATATCAGCTTCTGCTCCGTCATGCTCAATGGCACCTGCATGAACGCGAAGAAATCGAACGTGCCTGTCTTTGTGAACAAATAAATGAACGCAACCAGCATCAGCACCGAGCCGAGGAAGGTGTACAGGAAGAACTTGATGGTCGCGTAAATGCGGCGCTCTCCACCCCAGATGCCGATGATGAGAAACATGGGAACGAGCATCGCTTCCCACATGACGTAGAACAGCACGCCATCGAGCGCCGAGAAAACACCGATCATCAGGCCTTCGAGTATCAGAAACGCCGAAAAATACTGTGCCGGCCGCGAGCTGATGTCGTCCCAGCCTGCGATGACGACGAGCGGCGTGATAAATGTCGTCAGCAGAATCAACGGCGCCGAGATGCCGTCAACGCCCAGGTAATAATGAACATCGAAAGTCGGAATCCACTCCGATCGCTCGACGAACTGCATCGCGGCGGTCGTGGTGTCGAAGTTCGAGTAAACGAACAGGCTCAATACAAATGTCAGCACGCAGACCAGTAAGGCAAGAACGCGCATGCCGCCGGCCCGCGACGAAGCCGCGTCGCCGTCATCGCCAACAATGAGCACGGCGGCACCACCGGCGATCGGCAGCCAGATCAATATGCTTAGTATTTGATGCGTCAGATCCATGTTCTAGAACCACAACATCCAGGCAAGTAACACGGTTAGTCCAATGATCATTGAAAAGGCATAGTGATACAGATAGCCGGTCTGCAGCTGACGCAGAATGCCGGCCAGCCGGACAACAGAGTTCGCCGTTCCGTTTACGAGTATGCCGTCGATGACGAGTTCGTCGCCCTTTTGCCAGAGGAACTTGCCGACCGCCCTGCCCCCGGCAGCAAAGCCCTTGATATAGAGATCGTCCATGTAATATTTTCGGTCCAGCAGGGAATAGAGACCAGAGAGCTTCTTGCTGATCTTTTCAGGCAGGTCCGGCCGCTTCAAATAAAAGAACCAGGCTGTCAGAGCGCCGCCCGCCGCGAGATAGACCACGGGGCTTTGCTGGAATGCGTGCAGGACGAATTCCCAACTACCGTGGTAGGCCGTGCCGAGTTCGGCCAATACGTCATGCCGCTCGGCAACCGCAATCGATGAGCCGAAGAAATCGCCGAACACGACCGGACCCAGCGTGAACCAGCCGATTACGGCAGATGGTATGGCAAGAAGAACCAACGGGACCCAGACTACCCACGGAGACTCCTTGGCATGTGATTTAGTCTCCTCGTCCATGCGTTCCTTGCCGTGAAAGACGAGGAAAAACATGCGGAACGAATACAGTGCGGTGACAAAGACGCCGAGCAGGACACTGAGGTATGCAATCCAGTACACATAGACTTCATCCGCCTCTTTCCAATGCGACTCGTGAACTGCCTCGATGAGGGCGTCTTTGGAGAAGAAACCAGCGCTGCCGGGGAAGCCGATCAGCGCCAAGGTACCTACCAAGGCGGTCCAGTAGGTGATCGGCATGTATTTACGCAAACCACCCATCTTGCGGATGTCCTGCTCGTGATGCAGGGCAATGATCACCGAACCGGCCGCGAGGAATAGCAACGCTTTGAAAAACGCATGCGTCATGAGGTGGAAGATGGCGGCACCGTATGCGGATACGCCCAGCGCGACTGTCATGTAACCCAGCTGGGAGAGAGTCGAATAAGCGACGACACGCTTGATATCGTTTTGCACGACGCCGACCAGCCCCATGAAAAATGCCGTTATGGCGCCGATTACGACGACAACGGCCAGCGCCGTTTCACTCAGTTCGAATAATGGAGACATACGGGCGACCATGAAGATACCGGCCGTCACCATGGTTGCAGCATGGATCAACGCGGATATCGGCGTTGGGCCCTCCATCGAATCCGGCAACCAGACATGTAACGGTGCCTGAGCCGACTTACCCATCGCACCGATGAACAGCAGGATGCAGATCATAGTCATCGCGTTCCAAGGGGTGTCTCCGACTACCTGGATACTTTGTGCAGCGATGACCGGGGCTCTATGGAAAACGGTGGCATAGTCGAGCGCTCCGGCATACATGACGACGCCGGCAATGCCCAAGATAAATCCGAAGTCGCCAACCCGATTGACGAGGAATGCCTTCAGGTTGGCAAAGATCGCCGACTCGCGCTTGAACCAGAAGCCAATGAGTAGATAGGACACCAGCCCGACGGCTTCCCAGCCAAAAAACAGTTGCAGGAAGTTATTCGACATGACCAGCATCAACATCGAGAAAGTAAACAGCGAGATGTAGCTGAAGAAACGCTGATAGCCGTCGTCGTCAGCCATGTAGCCGATGGTGTAGACGTGCACCATGAGCGAAACGAAGGTGACCACGACCATCATCAGCGCCGTTAGCCGGTCAATCAGGAATCCGACCTCCATGCGGAGACCGTCGGCTATGGCCCAGGTATAGACGGTGTAGTTCTCGACCTGGCCGCCATCCCAGTAGAGGTCCTTGAGAATTAACGCAGATAGTACGAAAGACACGCCAACGGCGAGGATAGTGATCCAGTGCGAGGCGGCACGACCGATCTGCTTGCCGAAAAGGCCCGCAACGATAGCCGCGGCGAGTGGCGCCAATACGATCGTTAGATGATAGGAGTGCACTTCGTAGTCCCTAGCCTTTCATCGTATCCAGCTCCTGCACATTGATGGAGCGCCGGTTTCTGAACAGCACAACCAAAATGGCAAGGCCGATCGCCGCCTCTGCAGCAGCGACAGTCAGTATGAAGAAGACGAAGATCTGCCCGGTCTCGTCACCGAGGTATCGCGAAAACGCGATGAAATTGAAATTGACGGCGAGCAACATGAGCTCGATACACATGAG
>CAYLSX010000145.1:0-1638 GCA_964386685.1 uncultured Woeseiaceae bacterium
TGTTTGATCACACTATCGGGGTTGAAGCATGACAGAATTACATACACGGCGGCCGAGACATGTAGTCGGTCGTGCACTACTCACACTGATACTAGGCTTGGCTCTGCCGGGACTGGTCCCGGCTGAAACCATTGCCGTAGTCGGCACGGGTCAGGTGGCAGGTGCGTTGGGCCCGGAGTTTGCCGAGCTTGGTCACACCATTGTCTATGGATCTCGCGATCCGTCCAGAGATGAAGTAAAGGCCCTCGTTGGTCGTACCGGTTATGGTGCGTCCGCAACGACGCCCGCGGAAGCGGTGGCAGGAGCGGACGTTGTCGTTCTTGCAGTGCCCGGTGGTGTTATTCAGGCAGTGACCAAGAGCCTCGGCGATCTCTCGGGCAAAATTATCATCGATCCTACAAACCCGCTTCGCCGCAACGAGGACGGGCTTTTTGAAATGAGCGTTGAAACGTCGAATGCCGAACTCATTCAGGGATGGGCGCCGGACGCCTACGTCGTCAAGGCATTCAATTCACTGAATTGGCGACAAATGGTCGACCCCAATTCATCTGGCGGTCCGATATCGATACTTTTAGTCGGCGACAATGCCGAGGCAAAGGCATTCGTTGCCGCACTCGCCGAAGGTATGGGACTTGAGCCGATCGATCTCGGGCCGGTGCGGTATGCCCGGCATGTTGAAGGAATGTTGATTCTCTGGATAAATAGGCGCTACGTGCAGAACGAACCATTTGAATATCACCTTAGAAGAGTACAATCGGATTAGCGGCAAAAGGAGAGCGCTTGTTTGGTAGCATCAACAGATGACTAGTCGCTTGGGCAACCTGTTTCGACGTAGAACGGCGATAGAGACCGGACGGCAAAACCCGGTGCTGTTGTCTACGGTCGACATGTCCTCGAAGATCTACGACTGCATACCGTTGAAGAACTTCATCGGGGTCGACAAGAGAGACGCTCTCGCCAGGGAGCTGTTCCTCGAAATCAATCTAATCTGCAATGCATACGACCCGGTTGCTGCTTGCCGGCAGAAACTCGCGACGACGATGCTCAAGTTTGCGTCCTTCCAGGTTCTGGTCAT
Organism: uncultured Woeseiaceae bacterium; assembly: GCA_964386685.1. Lineage (GTDB taxonomy): Bacteria > Pseudomonadota > Gammaproteobacteria > Steroidobacterales > Woeseiaceae > JACZWL01. The sequence goes on from CAYLSX010000145.1 coordinate 1,076, forward strand.
TCCAGCCCCTCCGGCAGCCGATTCGAGCGATCTTCGTTCGCAGCCGGGCATAACCGGCGAGTTGACGGAACATCTCGTGGAGATTGCCGAGAATAATTACGAGTTGCGATCGGAACTCTACGGATCTACCGAAGCACCAACCTTCGACAGCATGTGGGAATCGGTGCAGCAGTCCTATTGGCAATCATATTGGTTCCTGGAATCTTTCAATGCCGCACGTGTCGAGCTTGCAGACTGTGGTAGCGATCACGATTGGTTCATGCCGTTCAAGCATGCGGCGTGCGCGAATTACGAGCACATCTATCGTAGGGAAGCAGACTTACCGCCGGCATTTGACGAGAAGATCGCGTCGGATGTGGCAAACGCGTACTCGATATTCACAGACATCGTATTGTCGGGCGTTGAGGATCCGGATCTGGAATGGCGCGACTATTATAAAGACAGCAATATTCCGATTCCCAACTTCAACCGCTGAGATTCGGGGCGGGCTCGATTACTCGCCCTGGTGGGGCTCGATTACTCGCCCTGGTGGGGCTCGATTACTCGCCCTGGTGGGGCTCGAT
>CAYLSX010000145.1:1738-5307 GCA_964386685.1 uncultured Woeseiaceae bacterium
TACTCGCCCTGCTTCCACACCTCTGTTTTATTTCCCGCCATACCTTCGATGATGATGTCGCCGTGCCGGCATGGTGTAACCAGTTTTGAATCGTCACAGACATGCAGACTCTCCAGGCGCAGGTCGTGCCGCTCCTGCAGAAAATCCTTCATTGAAGAATCATCTGAAATCACGCCCAGGCCGCCCATTTCCGCAAAATACTCATTCGCTTTGGATTTGGACGCGAACGCCTGCAGATTCTTGGCTGCCGGCTGGCAGCTGGAGTTATCTTTGCTGACGATCACGTTTTCGAAACCATCCCGGTAATCGATCAGCTGCTCAAGCACCTTCTGGCACTCAACTTCGTCAACGAAATAGTACTGAACCTGTTGTTCCTGACAGACAGTCTTGCCTTCGGGCGCCACACATTCGGCAAGGGTCAGAACGACCACTTTAATCCAGGCTATGTCCATGTTGTTTCTCCTGCCACCTTTTTCGGATTCGGCTCCGGAGATGGTCTTTTGGCTGTTGTATCAGCAAATATAGAGCAATCGCCGTCCCTCGGCTATTTAACTAAATACGGCCCTGTCTTCGAAGACGACGCCATGAGCAAGCGTCTTGTGCACGGGGCAGCGCTCCGCGATCTGGGCGAGCCTCTTTTTCTGCGCATCATCGAAGTCGCCTGTAATCCGGACGTCGCTCGTAATCTTGTCGATGAAGCCTTTATCCGGAATGTCACAGTCCTCGCAGTCGGCTGCATGCACTCTCGAGAAGTCGTAGCTGGCCGTGACAGATTTAAGCGGCAGACCCTTGCCGCGACAGTACCAGGAGATCGTGATGCAGGTGCAGGCACCCAATGATGCCAGGAGCAGCTCATAGGGATTCGGCCCCGTATCTGTACCGCCTGCCTCGACCGGTTCATCGGCGGTCCACTCGTGCCGGCCGTTGGAAAGTTGCACAGCCATTCCCGAGGTGAGTGTCGCAGTAATGTGTGTCATAGCCGGTCCTCCACCGAAGTCGTCTAGTGATATCGGGCCAATTTCCTTTCCAGGATTAGTCCGATAAGTCCGAACATACTCATTAATACGCCCAGAAACACTATCAGCTTGCTTTGCCAGGGATCGATTTGTGTATCGTCCTGCAGGTAGTAAGTCCGTGAGCCGCCCGGAACACTGAGATTATATATGTGCCCCCGAAATTCGCTCATCAGACGATATTCCTCGTCGACCCGTTCCTTGATCGAATTCATGAATTGGGCCCTTTCCTCCTGGCTGATCGACTCAGGAATGAATCCGTGGGGGTTCCTGAATATCTCCTTCGATTCGCCTTCGAGCACGACACCGTGCGACATGTATTGATAGACGACATCGGTGAAAAAGAGATGTACGTTGCCGGCGTAAATAAAGGCCGCACCGAGTGCCAACAGTATTGTTGAACCCAGCAGCCAGCGTTGCCGGTTGCCAATAATCAGCTGTTTTTGACGATGATAGTGGTCCGCAATTTCGGGTAATGCCCGTAGCTGATTCTTGCTGCTCTGGTCGAGTTCATCCACGACATCGCCGATATCGAGGCCGAATACCTCGAGGATGCGGATGAAAATGTCGTTGGACGGCAGTGACTTATTGTTCTCGAGCTTGGACAGATAAGACTGCTCGATGCCGATGGCCTCGGCCAGGTCGGGTTGGGTCATTTCCTTGCCGTTTCTCAGCTGTTTCAGTTTGTCACCGAATCTCACGCTGTTCTCCTCACGATGTCGATGCAGACATTCTTGGGTATTCATCAATGCATAGGAAGATGAATATGCATGAATAAGCGAGAATAGGCAGGCATTCAGGGCTGTTTTGGAGCTGCGGCCCGGACATGGCTATGATGGGAGTCCGGTGCCAAGAGAATCAAGCCAGTTTTACATCCCTATCCTGCTCGCGATTGCGGTCGCTGCCGGGCTGACCTATTACTGGATGCAAATCAACCGGGTTGCACCTTCGGCAGAGCCGCCGACGCTGGCCGTTGAACCGGTGGTGGAATTACCGACTTCTCCGGTACATCCATTCCCACTAGTCGAGTCTCCTGAAGGGCCTGGTGGCGAGCTGGTGACACTGCCGTCTCTCGACCAGAGTGATGAATATCTGAAACTGGAACTGACGGACGTGCTCGGGTCTCGAACGGTGGCAGAAATGCTGGCCGAGCGGGACCTGATCGCAAAGATTGTGGCCACCGTCGATAACCTGCCCCGAAGTCACGTCGCTGAACGCATCCGACCGGTTGCCGGGCTGGCCAGCGCGTTCGATGTGGAGGCCATCAACAGCAATGAATTCACGATCAGTCCTGACAGCTATCGTCGCTACGATGTCTTGGTAGATCTGGTGACCGCCGCCGACCTCAACGAGCTTACAGAGGTCTATGGCCGTTTCTATCCCTTGTTTCAAAAGGCCTACAGGGACCTTGGCTACCCGAACGCCCATTTCAACGACCGGCTGGTTGCCGTCATAGACCATCTGTTGACGACGCCCGCGCTCGAGGAACCAATCAAGGTAGTCAGGCCTCATGTCCTTTATGAATACGCCGACATGGATCTTGAGAGCCTGTCCAGTGGCCAGAAGCTGCTATTACGGATGGGAAGCGAGCACGCCGCCAGGATCAAGGCGACCCTGAGGGAGCTTCGGCGGTTGATCGCGGAACCGAACTCCGAGACCTGAATTCAGTCGAAATAAGAGGCCACTTTCGTGTAAGGTGGCGATCCATTTTGACCGGTTACGCGAACAATAAAATGATCAGCATAAGGGCTCTTACCCCCATTTTCTTTATCTTGTGCCTGCCGGCCTCCGCCGACGAGGCAGTCGATTACAGTCCAGCTGGATTTGCAGAAACCGACGAACCGCTCCAGACCCTCGTCAAGTTTCCGTTTTCGAGAAAGGACGCGGATGTCCGAATTCGTTGCGACACGGTCGTTACAGATGCAGCCGAACTGACGCGCATTGTTTGTTACGGCTCCGACCGCAAGAAAATGTCCTACAAGAATTCGATATACGACGAGGTCAAGGAGTTGAAGTTCGTGCCCGCGACCATAGACGGAGAGGCGAAGACCGTGGTCATGCAGTTTTCACTTCATTTCGTGAGAAAAGACGGTGTGGAAAATATCTACCTGTATCCGAACCATGGGCATGACGCCAACAAATACGGAAGCGATTACTCCGGTGTGCAGCGATACGATTGGGGTCAATGGTCGTCACATGCATGCCGAGGTCACCATCTCCGCTATATCGTTGGCACGCGTGCGAGCATCGGACCGGATGGCAGATATCTGAAGCACAAGCTGACGAAGGGCGAACATGATATCGGCCCATGCGAGGCAGATATTAACGAGCACGTGAAGTCAGGCTCGTACATTCCGGCTATGAATGACGGCGTTGGCGTTGAAGCCGAATTCGTGGAAACCTTCCTTAATTACCTGGATCCGGAAATTCCGTACGGATACTAGTTCGAACCCAATATCGCGCTAATTTCTGTAGTCGAGCGGTGGACTACGGTCGCCCAGCATTGCTTCGTAATGGAAGTCTTCTCCGCGCCTCGCATCGAACTCGGCCCTGGCT
>CAYLSX010000146.1:0-5304 GCA_964386685.1 uncultured Woeseiaceae bacterium
ATCTCTGTCGCATCCCGGGTCACCTCGTCCAGAAATTCCGCCTGAATATCTCCACGCTGTTGCGCGGTCGCGTACGGGATCTCCGCGTGAAACATGACCATCGAGTATCGAGGGATAAACTGCTGCGGTAATCGCCGCTCAAGTTCGAATGCCAGCTCCTTTTGCAGCACGTATTTGGGATTTCTGACCGTATCTCGCATTTCGATGTAGTTTTCGAGCGCCATGTCCGCTATCGCGTTTGCATTGGCTACCTGCTCAGATTCAAAGCGGGAGAATATCTCGCCCCACGACAACTCCTGATTGTCGAGGATCTGATCCAGAAGCACGCAGTCCTCGAATGCCAGGTTCATTCCCTGTCCATGAAACGGGACCACCGCATGGGCCGCGTCGCCGACCAGCAATACGCGCCCTTCATCGTGCCATCCGTCGCAACGTACGGTGCCGAGTATGCCGACCGGATTACGCTGGAAGGTCTGCACCAGATCGGGTAGCAGTGATAAGACATCCGGGAAATACGTTGCGAAAAATTTCTCGATTTCGTTTTCGGTTTGGAGATTTGCAAAGCTGTGTGGGCCCTCATTCGGCAGGAACAAGGTCAATGTGAAATCGCGACTGGGATTCGGCAATGCGATGAGCATGAACCCGCCACGGGGCCAGATATGCAGAGCGCCCGGCTCCAGCTGGAATTCGCCGTTCGCGCCAGGTGGGATCGTAAGCTCTTTGTAGCTGTGATCCAGCAATGCGTCCGTCGCTTTTATCGTTCCGGTTTCATGTAAGGCGCGTCGAAACACCGAACCGGCGCCATCGGCGGCAATCAGCGGTGTGTCTGAAATGGTGATTTCATTGCCCTGATCGAGATTCGCGACTCGAACGCCTTCGCCATCAAGGGCAATCGCTTCCCGTTGAAAGCAGATATCCACACCATGGTCTTCCTCAGCCGCGGTGAGCAACAGGCGATTCAGGTCGGCGCGCGACACCGAGTAAATCTGTTCTTCGGTGCGTTGGCCGTAATTCTGCATCTCTGTCGCGCCGTCCTCGTGGTGAACGAAGCGGCCGCGCATGGGTACGAGCATTGCTTCGACGCGCGAAAAAATGCCGGCGTGCTTTAGTGCATGAATTCCCCGCGCCGACATAGCGAGGTTGATCGAGCGACCTGCGGGTGTGTCGGCTCTGCGAGAATCCTTTTGGCGTTCGTAAACCGTAACGTCAAAGCCGCGTCTCGCCAACATAACGCTCAATAAACTGCCGCATAGTCCCGCACCGAATATCTGAATGGATCGCCGCTTCATGAGCTGCATTTTACCTGTGTAACCTTGGGCCGTTTACCGAGCTGCACGGCTGTAAGCTGGCGACCCCACACGCAGCCCGTATCGACGCAGATCAGCCTGGGGTTAATGACCAGGCCAAGCGCCGACCAGTGACCAAATACGATACGCGTGCCCTCCCAGGCCGGATCTTCGGCTTCAAACCAGGGCTTCAGCCCCTTTCTGGCGGTGGCCGGCGGCCCCTTGTGTTCGAAATCCAGCCGATCTTTTTTGTCGATCATGCGTATGCGAGTCAGGCAGTTCACGATGTACCTCAATCGCTTGTTGCCGCTGAGGTCGCCGGACCATCGATCCGGCGAGTTGCCGTACATTTTTCTTAGGAACTTAACGTAGCTTCGGCCACGCAGCTTGGTCTCCACTTCTTTCGCTCGCGCCAATGTCTTGCCGACGCTCCATTGAGGTGGCAGCCCGGCGTGCACGAGTAGCGTGTCCAGTTTCTTGCTGTAGTGTACGAGCGGCCTGCGACGTAACCAGTCCAACAGCTCGTCGAGATCGTCGGCTTTGAGAGTCTTGGCGAGTGAACCGAATCGATCCGTCGCATCGCCGACGTCGTGTGCCAGTGCAAGCAAGTGCAGATCGTGGTTGCCGAGGACGACCTTCGCTGATTTTCCCAGGCTTCGAACGAAGCGAAGCGTCTTTAAGGACTTGGGCCCGCGGTTGACGAGATCGCCGGTCAACCACAAACGGTCTTTGTCGGGATCGAATTTCAGTTTATCGAGCAGGCGCTGAAACGAGTCGTAACAACCCTGCAAATCACCAATGGCGTAGACGGCCATATTCTTCTAATGCAGGACTCCGGGCACCGCCAAAGTGAAGGGAGGAATTGGTGCATCAAAGTTGGTGCCGTTATCGGCTTCCATGCGGTAGCTACCCTGCATCGAGCCGACGGGCGTTTCGAGTACCGCGCCACTTGAATAGCGAAACTTCTCCCCTGGTTTGAGGTGCGGCTGCTCGCCGACGACACCATCGCCGGTTACTTCCTGAACCTTGCCATTGGCATCGGTGATGACCCAGTGGCGACTCAACAATCGAGCCGGCACGTCACCGAGATTGGCGATTGTAATCGTGTATGCAAAAACGTAGCGGCTATCATCTGGTTCAGACTGTTCATCGATATAGTCGGTTGCGACTTCGATTCCAATTTCGCAGTTCTTTTTATCCATAAGTCACCACATTCTATCGCAACCTGCTGCTAATTAAATTGGCGAGGGCAACATAATTATCGATCGATGCTTGTTCCGGTCGTAGATTTGGATCCATTCCAGCAGCAATGAGGTCATCCTCAGTGGCGCTGGCTTTCAATGCGTTGCGCAGAGTTTTTCGGCGTTGACTGAATGCCTCTGCAACAATTTGCGAGTATATCCGCTGATCGCTAATTTCAAACCTGTCGGCGGGCAATGGGCGCAAGCCGACAACGGACGACGTGACCTTGGGTGGCGGATCAAACGCACTTGCCGGTACATCGAACAGGGGCATGATTTCCATATGGCAACCTAACATGATGCTCAAGCGGCCATACGTCTTGCTACCAGGTCCTGCCGCCATGCGGTCCACCACTTCTTTCTGCAACATGAAATGCATGTCGCGGATGACGTGCCTGAATTCCACGAGCCGAAACAGTAACGGGGTCGAAATGTTGTAGGGGAGGTTGCCGACAATACGGAGTTCATTACCAAGACTGGCGAAATCAAACTTCAATACGTCGTTTTCGTGAATCGTCACGTTTGACAGATGCGCGAATCGCTTCCTGATTACTGCAGCAAGGTCGCGGTCAAGTTCTATGGCGTGGAAGTCTCCAGCAAGTTTAGCCAGGGGATCGCTAATGGCCCCGCGGCCGGGGCCGACCTCGACGATGGTGTCAGTATCGCGCGGTTGAATGGCAGCAACAATTTGCTCGATTGTCGCCGCGTCGGTCAGGAAATGCTGGCCGAAGCGCTTGCGTGGACGGTGACCGCCACTCATAGCTTGGCCAGTTTCTGAGCCAGATCGACCGCTGCAATCATGCTGCCCGGGTCAGCCTTGCCGGTACCGGCGATGTCGAGAGCGGTACCGTGATCAACGGACGTGCGAATGATCGGCAGGCCCAGCGTCACGTTCACGGCGTTGCCGAAGCCGGCGTACTTCAACACCGGCAGGCCTTGATCGTGATACATCGCCAGAATCGCGTCCGCAGGACCTGCAGCCGGCGTAAACGCTGTGTCAGCGGGCAATGGCCCGCGAATGTTCATGCCTTCCTTTTGAAATTCTGCGATGACCGGCTCGATGATCGCGCTGTCTTCTTTTCCGAGGTGACCGCCTTCTCCCGCATGCGGGTTGAGTCCGCATACGACGATTTCAGGTTCGGCGATGGCGAATTTTTTGGCGAGGTCGGCGTGCAAGACTTCGATGACCTCACGAAGCCTATCGCTTGTTATGTAGTCGGCAACCTCGCGCAAGGGCAGATGCGTACTGGCAAGTGCCACACGCAATTCATCGGCGACCAGCAGCATGACGGGGGTAGGAGATGAAGTTAACTCCGCAAGAAATTCCGTATGACCGGAAAAGCGGATTCCGGCATCGTTTATCGTGCTCTTTTGCAGAGGCGCCGTTACCAGTCCCGAGAACTCTCCATCGATGCAACCCTGAACGGCGCGCCTCAGTCCCCGAAGCAGGGGCTCCGCGTTGGCGGAGTCCGGCGTTCCACATACCAATGGGTTTGCGAGCGGTTCATTCTGAATTTTCAGGCCTTCGGCGGAAACACCCAGCATGTCCGCTCTTGCTTCGATCGCCTCGCGGTCGGCAATAACAATAACTTCGTCCAGCCGCCCGCTCTGAGACAGAGCGAGGCACAAATCTGGCCCGATACCTGCGGGCTCTCCCGCAGTGATTACGAGAGGTTTGGCAATTGTCGATGTCACGGGATTCCGTCTTGGGCGGATGTTCGGCGAAAAATCAGATTCGAATGTCTACGAACGCTTCGTCCCGGATTCGCCGCAACCAGAGTTCAGTCTCTTCTTCCAGCTTGCCATTTCTGACCCGCTGTACGCAGCTGCTTTCCTTGATCTCGTCCGTATTGTCGTACATTCGACGCTCCATCACTTCCAGAATGTGCCAACCGAATCTCGACTTGAAGGGCGCACTGATCACGCCAATTTCGGCGTCGTTGGCTATCTCTTCGAATTCCGGCACGAAAGCGCCCGGACTACTCCAGCCCATGTCTCCGCCCTCATTCACTGATCCGGGATCGTCAGAGAGCAACTTCGCGAGCTCACCGAAATCGTCGCCGGAAATGATCTGTACGACTGCTTCCTTGAGCTGCTGCTCGGCGGTCGCATCATCGATGATTTCGTCCGGCGTAATCAGGATATGTCGAAGCCTCGTCTGTTGGACCTCGCTGCGCCGACTCACACCGCGCAACTCATTGACCTTGACAATGTGGTAGCCACTAACGGCGCGGATTGGATCAGAATACTCGCCGGCCGTCATTGAGCCGACAACATCCGCGTATATCGTTGGCAATTGATCGCCCTTGCGCCAACCCATTTCGCCTCCGCTAAGCGCGTTTTCCCGATCTGAATATCGAACGGCCATCTCGGCGAAATCGGCACCGGATTGAAGTTGCGTATGCACGTACATGGCTTCGGTTTCCGCCTCAGCATAATCTTCCGAAGTCCGCGAGTCAGCGACCGAAATAAAAATGTGCGAGAGATCGTATTCGGAATTTGCGATGACGTTATCTTCGAGATCGTCGAGACAATGTTCTATCTCGCGCGGTGCGACAGAAATCCGTCCGACGACGTCGATGCGCTTCAATTGATCCAGCAGGAGTTGCTCCCGTATTTCACGACGATAAGCGGTATATGACATGCCATCGGCCTCAAGCATTCTTGGCAAGTCTTCGAACTTGACGTTGTTTTGCTCAGCAATAGTTGCAATGGCTGAGTTCAGCATCTGGTCCGATATCTGAATGCCTATCCGGTCGGCGCGCTGCAACTGAATC
>CAYLSX010000147.1:0-5214 GCA_964386685.1 uncultured Woeseiaceae bacterium
GCCAGGAATCCGAAGCAGACATATTGGGCCTGGAGTACATGGCCAATGCCGGTTTCGATCCGAGAGAAAGCGTCGAGCTGTGGAAGAAAATGCAGGAAGAAAATGAAGATAAGGCGCCGCCGGAATACTTATCCACTCACCCATCAAGCGAAACACGAATCGAGTCGCTGATTTCGGAATATCCGAAGGCGCTGAAGTTAATGAACGAAGCAAGAGCGCAGGGCAAAAGCCCGAACTGCACGAGGTAATGACGGGGGCCGATATCTCCTCGTCCACACCATCGTTCAAGGATCATTTCTCGGGCCATTCCGGCTCGTACGCAACGCATCGCCCCACCTATCCGGATGCATTGTTCAGTTTTCTGGCTGACTGTTGCGAGCAACACAATCTTGCATGGGATTGCGCGACCGGTAACGGGCAGGCGGCACGGGCGCTGACACCATTTTTCGACAAAGTCATCGCGACCGACGCCAGCGATGCACAGATTGAAGCCGCTGAAGGCGATCCCAAAGTGGAGTACCGCATCGCCCGGGCAGAATCGTCCGGCCTGGATGATGCCACGGTCGATCTGATCACGGTGGCGCAGGCGCTGCACTGGTTCGATATTCCAGGCTTTCTCAATGAGGCTCAACGAGTGCTGAAACCGGGCGGCGTACTGGCAGTCTGGTCGTATGATCGCTGCACAGTCAATGCCGATTGCGACCAGGTGATCAATAAACTTTACGCAGACATCGTCGCGCCTTATTGGCCACCGGAGCGCGAGCTGGTCGAGGAAGGCTACCAAAGTATCGAGCTGCCAATGCCATTGATTAGCGCGCCCGAGTTCGCAATGAAAGCGCACTGGGGCGTCGAGGAAATGCGCGGCTACTTGCTGACCTGGTCAGCGTCCCAGCGCTTCATCAAGGATCGCGGTTCTGATCCCCTGGCCCTCATCGACGGTAGCTTGCGGATAATCTGGGGCAAAGAAAGGCGCGACGTCGTATGGCCGCTCAATATCAAGATCGGACGGGTCTGAATAGTGTCTATCGGGGTTTTCTGAGAAAATCACCCCCTCCACCGTTTTCCGGACAGCGTCTTGCGAAGTAAGTCCCCCCTGTTGTTGAGATTCCTGACGCCCTTGCTGGCGCTTCAGATCAGCGCCTGCTCAATCGTTCAGGACTTTCTTGATACCGGCAGCCAGGGAAGATCCGGGCGTTCGGCCGAAGTACCGTTTGATCAACGTCCGCTGCAGGAACCGATCAGCAGAAACTATTTCGTGCTCGAGTCGACCGATCAAAGTGTAGTCGGTGAGCCGCAGATCGTGTTCACACAGGACACGGACACGTTTTCAGATCTGGCGCGCGAGTACGGACTCGGCTATGACGAGCTCGTTGCGGCAAACCCGGGCATCGACCCATGGCTGCCCGGTAGCAATACACCGATATTATTGCCGACCCAATATGTCTTACCGGACACACCCCGAAACGGTGTTGTACTGAATATCGCCTCAAAACGTCTCTTTTACTACCCGGCTGTGGCGGATGGCGATCCTGTGCAGGTCATGACTTATCCGATCGGCATCGGCCGGGTCGGCTGGGAAACGCCGCTTGGTGACACCAAAGTCGTTGCGAAAGCACGAGACCCACACTGGTACGTTCCCTGGTCGGTGCAGAAGGAGCACCGGGAGATGGGCGACCCGCTGCCATCGATCGTTCCGCCCGGCCCCGACAATCCACTCGGCTCACACGTGTTGAAACTCGAGATGCCCGGATACCTTATTCATGGCACCAACCAGCCATACGGCGTCGGCATGCGAGTCAGCCACGGTTGCGTGCGCCTCTATCCCGAGAACATTGAATTGCTTTACTCGATGGTCGAAATTGGCGAGCCGGTAAGTATCATCAACGAGCCGTTTCTCCTTGGACGGCTGAATGGCGAGTTGTACCTGGAGAGCCACTCTCCGCTGGAGGACGACACGACTACGCCGGAAGAGCGCTTGCAAAAGGTTCTCGATAAAGCAAGAAACGCATCGGGCGCGTTTATCGAGCATTCGGAACAGGGCTACGCAAGGGCGGTCGCGGGCGACGCGCGCGGTGTACCGGTGCGAGTCTTGCTCGGTGATGCCGACGAAGTTTATGGACGGGCCAGGGCCGTTAGAAATACTGTTGAGGTCGATCCCGATGCGCCGACGCTTGCCGAAATAAGAGAAATCCTGGACGCGCCATTGGAACCCGAGGATTCAGACGAACCCACTCAGCGGGTCGAGTGACGGGACCGAATACCTACTCGAAATAACGGATGAACTCCGCCGGCAGCGCGGCTCTGTCGAGCGGCTTGTCGCCCGGTACCGGCAGCTCGGCAGAGCTATAGGTGTTCCAGTACATAAACTTCTGATCCGCATATCTTGCATCGTGCAGATCACTTAGCAATGCCGCCATTGCCTTGCCGCTGTAAGTCGTTTCGAGTTTGATATCGAGCTGATCTTTGCCGAATGCGACGGCGGCATCGGTCTCGTCATTGGTCATGGCGTAGCCGCCCGCGAAGAAGTCATGGCGCACGACAACGCGTACGCGACTCGCAAGATCGGCAGGGATATCCGGGTCCGCGCGGCGCATCATGAGCGCGGTCTTGTTTATGAGTCTGCCCAAGGCCGGCTCATTCATGATCAATGGGTCTGAGACTCGCACCGCCTGCACCTCGGTCGGCAAGTCCGCCAACGCCAGGCCAATGGCAAGGCCGGCAGCAGTACCCATCGTGCCAGTCGCGACATAAAGCCTGTCCGGTACCGATACGATGCCCGACGCGACCTGGTCCGCCAGTTCCAGCCCGGCATTAACAAAGCCGATTGCGCCGAGCCATGATGATCCGCCCATCGGCACGACCCATGCATCCTTGTTCCAGAGGTGTTCGCGAAGTGTCGCAATACGCTTCGCGTAGGATCCACCGTATCTCACCAGGTCTGTACCGTTCTTGATGTGCATGTTCAAAGTCACGGGCGCCATCGGTGTTTTCGCCTGGTGCGACAGGAAACAGATGCAGTCGAGACCCAGCTCGCGAGAGTAGAGTGCGGTTGCGAGCGCATGATTAGAACCGGCGGAACCAAAAGTAGCGATGCGCTTGCAATGTTTCTCTTCGGCATGCTTTAGAAGATATTCGAGCTTGCGAACTTTATTTCCGCCGTAAAGATCGCCGGTCAGGTTGTCATGCTTCACCGAAATCGATCGTTGGCCTGATGCATGATCAACAAGGACATCGACAACAGGTGTCGGCAGGTTCGCGAATATCTCTCTTTTCAGAGACTTCCCAGCTGTTGGGAATCGCGCGGAGAGGTAATCAGTATCGGTCATAAGAAGGTAGCGATAGTCTATCGTAATGTCCGGATTGATTGGCATATGCGCCCGGCACCATTACACTACGCGCACCGATATCTGACTAATAATCGCGGAGATAGGTTTTGTCAGATTCAGACAGCCGTGGCATCACGGTGACCACAATCGCGGCGATGGGCGATCCCATCGGCGTGTCTTCCGAAACCACCGCTGCATTCATCGGCCGCGCTCTCCGCGGCCCCCTAAATACACCGATACTCGTTCACAACTTTGCCGGTTTCCGACGACGTTTCGGAAGTCATTGGCATCGCAGCAGCCTCGGTCCCGCCGTCAAACAGTTTTTCGATCACGGCGGCCGACAGCTGTACATCGTTCGTGTTGCGAATAACGCCCGCGGTGCGATGCTCTGTCTGCCGGCACACGGCGGCTTTTTGATATTGCGAGCGCTCGAACCCGGATCGACGGAAAACATTCGGGCCGCAGTCGACTACGACGGCATCGACGAGACAGACGAGCAACACTTCAATCTGATTCTGCAACGTGTAGCGCCCGACACGGGTCTTGTCATCGATCAGGAGATCTATCGGCGCCTGCAATGCGACGAGACGGAACGAGCATTTATCGGAGATGCATTGCTGAGTTCATCACTTGTTCGCGCACAACTGCTGTTGCCTCCAGGCCGGCCGCTGGAAACGAGGATTCCGGGACGCGAGTTCCAGTCGACTTACATTGGTCACGCTCAGCAAGGGACTGACGGGTCCTCGCTATGCGACTACGACCTGATTGGATCCGCATCGAGGGGAACCGGACTATTCGCACTCAATCAGATTGAGCGCTTCGATTTGCTCTACCTGCCGCCGCCCGGCAGACACATGGACGTCGGGCCTGCCGCCGTATTGGCAGCGGAACTCTATTGCCGCAAGCGCGGCGCCATGCTGATCATAGACCCACCGGAAACCTGGACTTCAGCCAAAGAGGCGATTACTGGCGTCAGGGGTGCCGGCTTCTCGAGCCCGAACATCGTTTCCTATTACCCGCGCATGTATTCGAAGGATGACGATGAGCAAACGCCCCGTGCGACGGGAGGCGCCATCGCCGGACTACTGTGCAAGCTCGACAGATTCCAGGGTCCGTGGCAGGACCTCGATCAACACGGCTTCGGTTTCGACGGCAGACTCGTACCCTCAACGCCGATTGAGCTCGACGACGCTCGATTGCTCGTCAAGGAAGGTCTCAACGTGATCGCCGGCAACACTGTGGGGCGTTCGACGCTATGTGGTTCCGTAACGCTTGGGTGTGGTTCGCAGATGGAACGGAGTTTCACATGCCTCTCAGTCAGACGACTTTGTCTGTCAATTACGAACGCAATTGATGAAGCAACACGATGGGCTGTGCTCGAACCGGATATAGCGAATATCGCGGAACGAATTCAATCGCAGGTACACGCTTATATGTGCTACCTGGCGGACGCCGGTGCATTCGTCGGCGATGGCTTTCTCGTCCAATGCAATGCCGGACTGCACTCACACCCGATTAACCCGGATCGCGGCATCACCATCCTGCTCGGGTTTCACCCAATCGGTTCCGACGAGCCCGTATCACTCACACTGCATCAAACCATTTCCGGCTGCCGCGTAGCGACGACTGCATTCGCGCCAACCAGTGCCGAGGTTGCTTAGTCCCTCTGACCAAATCCGCCACCACCCGGCGTTTCTATAGTCAGACACGCGTCTTTGCCAAGCCTGACGGTGACGGTCGCCCCAAGCTCTTCACTTTCATTCAATTCGTACTCGACGAGGTTTCGACCGGTTTTGCCCGGCTGACCGCCTTCCAGACCGAAAGGTGCGATACGGCGATGATTCGAGAGTATTGAAGCTTCAACAGGCTCGAGAAAACGAATCTTTCT
>CAYLSX010000148.1:0-5156 GCA_964386685.1 uncultured Woeseiaceae bacterium
TGGAAAATGACGACCTCGTTTCCACCGGGCCTGCCGTTTTATCAGAGCGGACCGGGTAGCGCCGAGTGGATCGTCAAATCCATTGACGAAGCGACCAATGGGCGGCTCAAGATCAAGCTGTTTGCAGCTGGCGAGTTGGTCAAATGGAACGGTGGCTTCGACGCCGTCACCGGTGGCACCGTCGAGATGAACTCAGCCGTAGCCTATTACTGGTCGGGAAAGGTGCCGGCTTTGCAGTACTTCGGTACCGTGCCGTTCGGCATGACCTTCCAGGGCCAAAACGCCTGGTATTATCACGGCGGCGGGCTGGAACTGTGGAACGAGATCTATAACGATTTCGGTGTCATCGGCATGCCTTGCGGAAATTCCGGCGTCCAGATGACGGGCTGGTTCAAAAAGCCGGTCAACAGTTTGTCCGATTTCAACGGCCTGAAGATGCGTATCCCGGGCCTCGGCGGCAAAATCTACAAGTCTATCGGCGTCAACGTGAAGAGTCTGGGCGGCGGTGACATCTTCCCGGCGCTGGAACGCGGCGTCATCGACGCGGCCGAATGGGTCGGGCCTGTTCAAGACAGGCGCCTTGGGCTCCACAAAGCAGCCAAGTACTACTACAACACTGGCTGGCATGAGCCATCGACGACTACCGAGCTTCTGATCAACAAGAAAGCCTTCAACGCCTTGCCCAAGGATATCCAGGCCATCGTTCGCCATGTCGCGGCAGCGGCCAATATCATCGCCCACACTTCGGCCGAGGCGTTGAACGGCGACGCACTGGAAGACCTTGTCAAAAACCACGGGGTCAAGGTGGCGTCGCTTCCGACCGAAGTTATCGAGGAGCTCCGCAAGAAGACTGCCGAAGTTCTAGAAGCTGGGGCCGCGGCTGATCCCGTGACTCGCAAGGTTCATGACTCCTTCATGAGCTTCAAGACGAAACACGATAAGTGGGCCAACACCAGTAGTCGCCAGTTCGCTGTCCGGGTCCGCGGCGGGTAGTCTCCCCCAGAAAAGCCCGTCTTGGTTGGCATTGCATAGTGCAAGCTGAGATGTGGGTCTCCCAGTCTCTCATGCGGTCGACTGGCTACGCACGGCCGCGGGGAGGCATGTGCACGGACCATTAGAGGAACGGAGCCGCAACCATTTCCGTTCCGAATAATCCACTGAACTGACGGGCCAAACGCTCTGACGGTCAATAATGGACGGCGGAGAACCGAATGAACCTTCAACGAGTTTATTTTCTCTATCTCTTCCCCGAGGGACGAGTTGGCCGTACGACCATGGCGACGGGACTCGCGGCGTTGCTGCTGGCGGGCATCGCCGTGCATCTGACCGTTCCCATGACGTCGCCGGTCTGGTTCTTTTTCGATTGCTTCTTGTTCATGTTCGCCCTGGTGCTAGCGGTCAAGAGACTGTTCGACCGGGGTCGTCCCGACTGGTTCTTGTTCTTATGCCTGGCGCCTGTCGCCTGGCTGGCCATCGCGCTTGATCCAAAGATCGAATTTGTGCATCGGGACTTGTGGGTGGCGTTGGGATTCTCTCTATGCTTGCTGACGCTGTGGCTGGCGGTAGAATTGTTCATTCTTCCCGGTCGGCCGGCAAAAGACCCCGGCCCCAAGGAAGTAAGCCTGACGGATGGCATCGACGCCTTCGTTGACGTCGTCGGCCGGGTGTTTGCATGGGCCTGCATCGCCCAGGTGGCATTGGTCGGGACTAACGTGATCTTACGTTACCTATTCCGCATCGGCCCCATGGAATTGCAAGAGCTGGAATGGCATTTAATATCGCCAATCGCGCTTATCGGTATGAGCTACGCCCTTCGCCACAACGATCATGTGAAGGTGGATATTTTTTACGACAAGTTCCGGGTGGAAACACAAAACTTCGTCGATCTGCTGGCCAGCCTATCTCTCATTGTCATTTCGATTATCATTATCGACTTCTCCATCGGTTTCGTCGGCCAGGCCTACTTTATCGACGAGGGCTCGCCAGACCCGGGCGGGTTGCCGCATCGCTGGCTGCTCCGCTCTTTTATCCCCGTCGGTTTTGCGATTTTAACGATGCAGTCGGTGTCGAACCTGCTGAAGACTGTTGCCCTGATTTTTCGGCGGCAACGGATCACTGGCTGACGGAGAACCCCACCCGTGCAGGAATTCATCGGCAACCTGATCTACGACTTCGGCGACCTTATCGGGCTGGGCGAGATGATATTTCCCGTCCTGATGGGTCTATTTCTGTTCTTCCTCTTGTTCCTCGGCTTTCGGGTGGCGATTGCGCTGGGCGCATCCGGTTTTTTGTTTTTGTATCTGGCCGGCGAGTTCTCATTGTTAAACTTGTTGCCGATCCGCATCTTTGGGGTTCTCGATAACCAGACTTTGATGGCCATCCCGTTGTTCGTATTCATGGGTGTGATGCTGGAGCGTTCGCGCATGGCCGAGGATCTTCTGGACGTCATCGGCCACGCCGCCGGGGGTCTTCGCGGCGGCATGGGGTTGGCGATCATCCTCGTCGGCGTTCTGATGGGGGCGTCAACAGGGATCGTCGGCGCCACGGTGGTGACTTTGGGCTTGTTGACTCTACCAGTGTTCCTGCGCAGGGGGTATTCGAAGTCGTTGGCATGCGGCACCATCTGTGCCTCGGGGACGTTGGGTCAGATCATCCCTCCCAGCCTGGTGCTGATCCTGCTCTCAGATATTCTGGGCATCGGCCTCGGCACACTATTTGCCGCGGCCATGCTTCCAGGCCTGTTGCTGGCTGGCCTTTACGCCATCTATATGCTTGGCATCGGCCACTTTAAACCCGAAATGGCACCGGCAATTCCGGAGGAAGAACGCGCTGCCATGTCTCGCGGTGAACTGATCAAGAATCTGTTCGTCGTCGTGCTGCCACCAATCTTTCTAATTTTTGCGGTTCTGGGTTCTATCATCGGCGGCATCGCCGCGCCGACCGAGGCCGCCTCCATGGGTGGTATAGGCAGTATCCTCATAGCCATTATTGGCAAGCGGCTAACGAAAAAGGTGCTTATCGAAACCGTTCGGGGGACGATGCGCATCAGCGCTATGGTGTTCTTCATCCTCATCTGCGCCCAGGCGTTTTCGCTGGCATTTCGCGGACTCAACGGCGACGAGTTGATTGTTATGCTGTTTCAATTCGTTCCCGGCGGGGTGACAGCAGACCTCGTTTTCGTTCTTGTTATGCTGTTCCTTCTCGGCTTCTTCCTCGAATGGATCGAAATCTGCTACATCGTTCTGCCATTGTTCTGGCCGGTCTTGGACAAGATCGGCGTTGATCCGGTGTGGTTCGCTATACTTGCCGGGGTCGTTCTGCAGACCTCGTTCCTGACGCCGCCCGTGGGCTGGTCGCTCTTTTTTTTGAAAGGGGTGGCCCCACCCGAAGTGTCGTCCAAAGACATCTACATCGGAGTTATGCCGTTCGTGGGGCTGCAGCTTGTCGGGTTGGTGCTATTGTTCTTGTACCCGTCTATCGCCACCTGGTTGCCAAAGGCTATTGGCTGGTAGCTGACCACAACAGGAGATTAAAAGACTATGCGCAATTTGGAACTCCCCGGGCGCTCGCCCGCTCACGGCATCGATGGTATGGTCGCGACCAGTCACACGCTCGCCACGGCGACGGCGGTCAACGTCTTACGGAGCGGCGGCAATGCCATGGACGCGGCCATCGCGGCTTGCGCCGTGCAATGCGTCGTCGAGCCCGAATCGACCGGCGTCGGCGGTGACTGCTTCTGCCTCTACGCGCCGGAGGGTTCGGCCGACCTCGTCGCCTTCAACGCATCTGGCCGCTCGCCCATGGCGGCGACCCTGGAGTGGTACCAGGAACACGGCATTACAGAGATCGAGCGCCAGTCACCCCATGCTGTTACCGTACCAGCTGCTGTCGACGCCTGGGAGCAACTCAGCCGAGACTACGGCACTATGAGCCTCGGCGAGATCTTGCAGCCGGCCATCGGCTACGCGCAAAACGGTTACCCAATATCATCGCGGGTCGCTGTCGATTTCGCCGACATAAGTGAAATCCTCGGTAAGAACGAAAATACCAAGCGGGTTTTCATGCCAGGCGGACACACGCCCCAGGTCGGTGAAAGGCATTGTCAGCCGGAGCTGGCAGTGACGTTGCAGAAAATTGCGGAGGGTGGCCGCGACGCCTTCTTCACCGGCGAAGTCGCCGAGGACATGGTGGAATACCTGCAAAGTCTCGGTGGTCTTCACACACTGGACGATTTCGCCAGCTCCCACGGCCAGTATGTAAACTCCATTTCCACTGAGTACCGAGGTTATCGCGTCCATGAACTGCCGCCTAACGTGCAAGGTGTCACGGCACTGCAGCTGCTCAACATTATGGCTGGTTTCAAAGTAGATGGTGTCGATCCACTCTCCCTCGAGCGTCTGCATCAGGAGATCGAGGCCGGGCGTTTGGCCTATCAGGATCGCAACGCGCTCATTACCGACCCGGTGCTCGCCAAAGTGCCGGTGGAGTGGATGCTGTCACAAGCCCACGCCGATGAACTGCGCGCCGCCATCGACCCGACTCGTGCTCTCGATCCCCTGCCGGCCGTCAACGCGCCTAAATACGACAGCACTGTTTACATCACTGTCGTCGACAAGGATCGCAACAGCTGCAGCTTCATCAACACACTGTATAGCAATTTCGGCGCCGCCCTCATGGCGCCCAGGTTTGGCGTCACCTTTACCAACCGGGGCGAGGATTTCGTCATCGACGCCGACCACGTCAACTGCATCGCGCCCGGCAAGCTGCCTCGCCACACCCTGATACCGGGTATGGTCACCGAGGGTGACCGCGCCGTCATGTCCTTCGGCCTTATGGGCGGGAACTACCAGGCTTTCGGCCATATGCAGTTTCTTACCAAGTTGTTCGACTTCGGCATGGACATCCAGGAAGCCATGGATGCACCGCGCGTGTTTCCGATCCCCGGCACACTAGACGTCGAGGTGGAGGGAGCCTTCCCTGAAGCAATCGTGGCTGGCCTCAAGGCGCTCGGCCACAACCCCATCAAGCCGCCCAAGCCCATCGGAGGCGCCCAGGCCATCTGGATCGATTGGGACCGGGGCCTGCTGACGGGCGGATCGGAACCCCGCAAGGACGGCTGTGCCATGGGGTTCTAGCCCACAGCCATCAATTTTGGC
>CAYLSX010000149.1:0-2406 GCA_964386685.1 uncultured Woeseiaceae bacterium
CAAGGAGATTCCCTGTTTCGCGTTGACTTCGCCGCAGGCGGGATCCGACGCCGCCGCGATTATCGACAGCGGAGTCGTGTGCAAAGGCAAGTGGAACGGTAAACAGATCACGGGCATCCGGCTTAACTGGGAAAAGCGATACATCACGCTCGCGCCGGTGGCGACTGTCCTGGGCCTGGCTTTTAAACTCTATGACCCCGATCACCTGATCGGCGACGTGGAGAACTATGGCATCACGGCGGCTCTGATTCCGACGAACATGCCCGGCGTAACGGTCGGGCGGCGCCACCTCCCGCTAACCATTGCATTTCAGAACGGACCGACCTCCGGCAAGGATGTGTTCGTTCCACTGGACTACATCATTGGCGGTCAGGAAATGGCTGGCAAAGGTTGGAAGATGCTGGTTGAACTCCTGTCGGTCGGCCGTGCGATCACGCTTCCGGCGAGTGCCGCCGGCGGCAGCCAGGCCGCAGTCTATGGAGCCGGTGCATATACAAGCTTACGCAAGCAATTCAATGTACCGGTCGCGAAATTCGACGGCGTCGGCGAAGCACTGGCCCGCATTGCCGGGCACGCTTATATAATGAATGCCGCGGTATCTATTACTTCCGGCGCTATCGATCAGGGCGACAAGCCCGCGGTGCCGTCCGCCATACTGAAGTACCACTGCACCGAGATGGGTCGCCAGGTGGCGAACGACACCATGGACGTTCACGGCGGCAAAGCGATCATGATGGGCCCCAAGAATTATGTCGGTCGTGGATATATGGCGTCTCCCATCGCCATAACCGTGGAAGGTGCCAACATTCTGACCCGCAGCCTGATTATTTTCGGACAGGGCGCGGTACGTTGTCATCCGTATGTCCTCAAAGAATTACAGGCGGCCCAGGACGAGGACGAGGAACAGGGACTTCGCAATTTCGACGCAGCGCTTTTCGGACATATTGGTTATGCGATCAGCAATCTTGCGCGCTCATTCTTCCTGGCTTTAACTCACGCCAAGTTCAGTGCCGTGCCGCTGAATACGCCGACTCGCCGCTATTATCAGAATATCAATCGATACAGCGCCGCGTTCGCTCTCGCGACCGACCTCGCGATGCTGACACTGGGCGGCAAACTGAAGCACAAGGAACTTTTGTCGGCGCGGCTCGGTGACGTGCTCAGCTCGATGTATCTCGCTTCCTGTGTTCTGAAGCACTTCGAAAATCAGGGCCGACGCGCGACAGACCTGCCGCTGGTCGAATGGACGGTCCGAACGCTGATGTACCGCGCGCAGGAGCAATTGCACAGCTTTCTGAGAAACCTCCCGAATCGGCCAACGGCATTCCTGCTGCGTTGCTTCATATTTCCGCGAGGCCGGACTTACTCGGCTCCGTCAGATGATCTCGGCAGAAAGATCGTTGACCTGATAACCCGACCGGGTGAGGCAAGAGATCGGCTAAGCCAGCAAGCCTATACGACTCTCGGACCCGGCAACCCCCTTGGCCTGTTACAGGAGGCGCTCGAACTCTCGGAACAAATGGCACCGCTCGAGAGGAAGCTCAAACAGTCACAGAAAGAGGGTTTGATTCGCTCGGAGTATCTCGGTCACCAAATCGATGAAGCCGAGCGAGCCGAAATCATCAGCAAGGCAGAGGCGAAAAACCTGCGCAGCTATCATCAGAAGGTATTGGACCTTTTGGCTGTCGATGATTTTGCGGCGGACGAGATTGGTCGCGCCGGCGCCCGCAGCAAAGCTGCACCGCAGAAGCCCGTCGCTAAAAAAGCGGCGGCAAGGAAAAAGGCTGCCAAAAAGAAGACTTCCTCGAAAAAGAAGATTGCAAAAAAACCCAGCGGTTAGTTAATGCCACATTCAGTGGGACCCATTTACGAAGTAACGGTCAGCGTCGATCGCGAGATCGCCGATGCGTTCGATGCCTGGCTCGCGGAGCATGTCCGCGAAATGCTCGAGATCCCGGGCTTCCTGAAATCAGAGACTTTCGAAATAGAAGACGATGATGCGGGTCGTGCGCGCCGTGTCACTCATTACTACCTCGCAAGCGAAGAAGAGCTGGAGAATTATCTTGCCGGGCCGGCGAACGCGATGCGCCAGTCCGGTATCGACAGATTTGCAGACAAATTCGTTGCCAGCCGTCGCGTACTGCGTCGCAAAGAGGAATCCGACGAAGAGCTTCGGCCACTGCCATCGTGTCTTAACTGCGATACCTCGCTAAGCGGGCAGTATTGCGGCAACTGTGGCCAACGCGCACGCAGCCGGCTGATCAGTCTCTGGGGGCTCATCAGCGAAGCGTTCGGCGATTTGTTCGAGCTTGACTCGAGACTTTGGCAAACGCTCCGTCCGCTTATCGTGCGCCCCGGCAAGTTGACGCAAGACTACCTGCTCGGAAGACGTGCGAGGTTCATGCC
>CAYLSX010000149.1:2506-5072 GCA_964386685.1 uncultured Woeseiaceae bacterium
CTGGCTGAGGAAGGCATTATCGTCGGTGATGAGGCGTTGCCGGATGAAGACGAAGATTCGAGCGGGCTCAACATCAACGTGACTTCTGACGAAAGCGACGTTGAATGCGATATAGACGACATCAAGACGGCAGACATGCCCGACTGGCTGTCCAAGCGACTGACACCCGAGCGCCTGCAGCTCATGTGCGAGCGAGTAATGGCTGATGACGGCCGTGCCTTGCTCGGCAAGCTGCGTGACAACGTCCCGGCGGCTCTATTCGTCCTGTTACCGCTGATGGCGCTGGTCCTGAAGGTCACGTATCCGTTGTCCAAGCGATACTACGTAGAACACCTGCTTTTCGTCGTGCATTACCATGCGTTCGTTTTTCTCATGCTTACGCTGCAGGTTTTGTTTGCAAGGTTTGGCGCACTGGTCAGGATCCCTGAAAGCGCAATCGATGCTGTGCTGTTTGCTACGGCGCTTTATATCCCTGCGTACCTCTTCAGATCGATGCAGCGGGTGTACGGCCAGGGTGTATTTATCACGGTGGTGAAATACGTTTTCCTCTTATTAGCGTACTTCTTCGGCTTCATATTGATGATTGGCATTGCCGGCCTGTTTGCGGCATTCTCGATCTGAAGCCGCGCAGCCGCCGGAGGCCAGGCATGTTCAAGACATTCAGATCATGGCAGATATTGTTGCTCTGGCTGCCCGTAGCCTGCAGCCAGGAGAGCGCCGAATCAGGGCCGACAGCAGAAGAACCACCGGCGGAAGCCGTGGCACCGGCCGTCATGGGCCGGACGCCATCCGCCGAAGATGCGCGAGTATTTTTCATAACGCCATCTGATGGCGACACGGTGTCGAGCCCGGTCCAGTTCGAGTTTGGCGTCAGCGGCATGGACCTTGCGCCGTCCGGGACCGATCGCCCGAACAGCGGCCACCACCACATTATCGTCGATCACGACTTGCCAGACCTAAGCCTGCCAGTGCCCAAGGATGCTCAACGCATCCATTTCGGTGATGGCCGATCCGAGACCGAGCTCGAGCTGGCCGCGGGTCAGCATACACTCCAGTTGTTGTTTGCCGACCACTTGCACATACCCCATGACCCCCCATTAATTTCAGAGCGAATCACCATTACGGTAGAATAACCGGCTTGAGAACACGCCTGATGGCAACTAGAATTCCGGGGCTGAGCATCCCCAAACCTGACACTCGATAGTGAGTCCATGGACAAGAAAAACATAGGCATTAGCGGACTCGCCGCATACATACCGCCATATCGGGTGTGGCTCGAGGATTGGTGCGACTGGACCGATAATCAGTGGCCGAAAATCCGCGAGGTCGTTGGCCGCAGCTTCCGGGTCCGCGGCCCTGATCAGAGCGTCTATACCATGGCCGCAACCGCTGTCATGCGACTGATCAGCCAGTACGATATCGATCCGTCACGGGTCAAATTCCTCGGGCTCGGAACCGAATCCAGCACAGATAACTCCGCCGGCGCCATTATCGTCAAGGGAATGGTGGATCGCGCGCTCCTCAAGGAGGGCAAGGCCCCGATCGCCCGGAGCTGCGAAGTTCCCGAATTCAAACATGCCTGCCTTGGCGGCGTTTACGGTATGAAGGGTGCGCTACGGCATCTCGCGCTCGACGGTGCGGGGGGCCAGGCCATCGTCGTCTGCGCAGATATCGCCGAATATGCACGCGGCAGCAGCGGGGAGCCGACGCAGGGCGCTGGTGCGGTTGCCATGCTGCTCGAAGAAAACCCGACGCTTGCGGAAGTCGATCTGGTGCGATCCGGCGCCGCCTCCGACTATCGCATCATGGATTTCCGCAAGCCCATGCTGCGTTTCTGCGGACAGGACCGCAGCGAAAGCCATCAGGTTCAGGATTTTCCCATCTTTAACGGCAAGTACTCGACCACCTGCTATATCGACGAAACGATGCATGCGCTCAATGACATGTACGAAAAACGCGGGCTGGACCCGAGCGAATATCTTCGTTCCTTGCAAACCGTATTCCTGCACAGGCCTTATCGCCGCATGCCGGAAACCGCCTGGGCGATTGCCTATCTGTTCGCCCTGGGAAGCGGAAGCGGCAACGCCGAGGATGAGGCCGAGCTCACATCGTATTGTTATGAGGCCGGTATCGAGCCGGATGCGCTTTTGCACGAAATGGGTAGCGAACCCAAGGTTGCCGAGCTGGCCAATCCCGAGTTACTCAATTACGAAGCGTATCCACTAACGATGGCGGTATTCAGAATATTTCGCGCATCCCGAAAATACCGACGTGAGATTCTCGACAAGCTCGCGCTCGGCAGTGACACGATGCTGGATCTCGGCAATGTATATACCGCTGCATTGCCCGCGTGGATGGCTGCCGGATTCGAGCAGGCTTTGGACGAGAATCACGATCTTGCCGGCCAGGAGATTCTGACTCTGGGATATGGCAGTGGCGATGCCGCGGAAGTTATTCCGATCATCGTCTCAAAAGACTGGAAGAAAGCAACCCGTTCGATTGGCTTTAGCGATGCGATGGAACTTGCGGTCGATCTCGACTTCGAGCAATACAAGGCATTGCACGA
>CAYLSX010000150.1:0-1394 GCA_964386685.1 uncultured Woeseiaceae bacterium
TCGGGCGCTTCGCTGTGGTTATTCAAGGTCTTCAGGGTAGCCGTCATCGAGGTATTGAATTGATTTTCGATGGGTTCGGGCTGCGGACCAGAATTTGTCTGCGCTGCGCCGGCAGCGGCAGCAGGTCCGCTTTCCGTTACAACATCTGCGGCGGGCTTCGGCGCCGGCGGGGGCTTTGGAGCCGCTGGTGGCGCGGCGGCAGGTGCCGGCGCAGCCTTCGCGGCTGGTGGTGTAGCGACTGGACTGGCAGCGCTGGGCAGATCTGTCGGCTCCAGCGCGACGGGGTTTTCCTCTTCAGGTGCTGTCTCTTCACGGATCTGCAAGCTGATCGCTTCGAGCTCCTCACTTCCGAAGAGTGTTTCGGCAAGCTGATCGCTCATTTCTTCCAGCGATCGTGTTTTCTGAAGTTCGGCGGCCATGCGATTGAGTTCTTCAGGGTCAGTCGCAGCCTTCGCTTCGGCTTCTTTAGCCTCGATACTCTTGTCCAGTGTGACTTCCGGTGTCGGGTCTGCTGTCGGTGCCGGCGCTGCTGCCGCCGTATCCGCTGCGGCTATCATTTCTGCCTCCACACTCTTCGGCTTGTCTTCCGCGTCATGCACAGCCAGGTCGGCCAGCGCGGCATCCAACATGTCGTGATCCACCTTGGCAAAACTCGCCGTCGGATCATCATCTGGTTGCGAACGAGCTGCTGCTGGGCTCGGCTCCTCCATTGACGGGGCAGGCGCTGGGCTGGCGGGAGTCGCTAGCACCGGCTTGGCCGCAGGTTTTTCCTCGACCTTCCTGGCCTCTGGAGCGACCTTTTCGACGCGTGCCGAGTCGCCGAGAGTCGGAATATCGTCGGCAGTTTTTGGTTTGCTTCCATCAAGCTCCAGTGTCGGAAGCTCGGGGAGATTCGCCGTCTTCGCCACCGGAACCGGAACCGGCAGTTTGGGCTTGGTATCCCTATCAACAACGATTTCGTCAGCGAATTTGAATTTCGGTGGCAGTTCCGGCAGGGGCTTGCTGGCTGCAGCTTGGGCCGCCTTGGCTGTCGGCTTAGCCGCTTCAGCGGCCGGGGCTTTGTTCTCTACGCCAAGGCCCGGCAGGTCTGGCAATCTTGATGCATCAGCATTCGGCTTGACAGCAGGCCCGGCCGCGCCGTTGGTGGCGGCAGGCTTTGCCTGCGGTGCCTTCATATTCGATGGTGGCATTGGTGCTCTTGGTGGGCTGGTCGGGGGTGCTTCAGTGGCAGCTTCCACGACCGTCTCCAACTTCGGAACTCGTATCGTCGACTCTACGGCGTCTTTAGCAGGCGGGGTTGGGCTTGCGGCGACTGATGCCGGTTCGTTAGTCACCGGAGCAGGTTTTTTTGCCGCCGGTGCCGCTGCTTTCGCGGCAGCAGCTGGCTGCGGTGC
>CAYLSX010000150.1:1494-5070 GCA_964386685.1 uncultured Woeseiaceae bacterium
CAGGTTTTTTTGCCGCCGGTGCCGCTGCTTTCGCGGCAGCAGCTGGCTGCGGTGCTGGAGACTTGGCTGTTGTTGCCTGTGGTGCTGGGGCGGTCGCTTTGACAGGCGCAGCTTGCTGTGGCGCGGGTGCCGTCGATTTCGCCGCTGGTGCCGTCGGTTTCGCCGTTGGTGCCGTCGGTTTCGCCGTTGGTGCCGTCGGTTTCGCCGCTGGTGACGGCGGTTTCGCCGCTGGTGACGGCGGCTTGACCGCGGGTGCCATCGGACCTGGCGTCGTCCTCGGTGCCTGCGATGCTGGTGCGTCGCCTGGCGACATGCCGAATACTTCGACCGCAACCTTGAACACGATTTTGCCCGTTACCTGGGGCACCTTGTTGTCGGCCGCCATGGTCAATGCGGTCTCGCACAGACTGTTGATAACACGCGGTATGCCGCCCGAACAGCGACGAACCATCAATGATGTGCCGGCCTCAAACATGGCGTCGAAATCGCCGCCTGTTGCCTTAATGCGGTGACGCAGATAAGCCTCGCAATCTTCGACCGTGAACCGCTCGAGGGTTTGCTGCAATCGAATCCGCTGCCGCACGCGTTCCAGGGACGGCTTGGTAATCAGTTTGTCGAGTTTTTGCGGCCCCATCAGAATAATGTTTGCGCCTGCACAGACACCGCCGTCCGATGCCGTCAAAGCTTCCAGTTCTTCCAGTAACTCGGCGCCGAGGCGTTCTGCATCCTCAATGACAATGTAGACGCGCTCACCGGCTTCCGCTCGATCGTTCAAAATTCGGTTAAATGTCTTCAGGCACTCGAATCGTTTTGTGGGCTCGCGAACCACGCCGAACTGGGCAAGCAGCAGGTCGACGAGTTCGTCGGAACCGACCTGTGTCCGGCCCAGGATTGCTACCAGCCGCTCTGAACCCATCTTCTCCATCGCGCGTTGCACGATGGTGGTCTTGCCGACACCGACAGGTCCGGTGATAACGGCAATCGAGTCTCCGGCTGTCAGCGCCATTTTCAGGTCGGCGATGACCTTCGCCTGTTCGGGTCCCTCGAATACACCGTCGCCGTCAGCGATAGACTGAAACGGGTTTTTCGAGAGGCCAAAATGCTCTTGGTACATGGTTTATCTCGTTGCTGCCCAGGCCACCGGCGCCAAGCCCAGGCACGGTGTATGAAGAGCCAGTTTGCCGCCGAAGCGCTGCAAATACATGGAGTTATGTCACAAAAAAGGGCATACATCCGAGAGATGCCTGGAGCTTGAAAAGTGCCCCTGCCGTTTCAATGAGCGACCGGAACTATGAAAATAGATATGCAATATCAATTAGTTATTGACTAATAGTAGAATTTACATAAAGAAGTTAAGCTGACAACGCGGACGCAGATTCGTGTAATCTCGCTTCATGAAACTGGCCCACCCCTGGTATTCGCTGGTCTTCGTCGCGCTCTGCGCTGCGCCCGTTCTGGCAGCTGATTCAGGCAGCTCCCTCGTCGAAGACCTCGAGAATGCCGAGACATCACGTGAGCAGCACGACATCCTGGATGCAATAGCGGCACGAACTGCGGAAACCCCGTTCTCAACCGAACTAACCGCTCGCCTCGTCGCCGAGCTGATGTCGAAGGACAGCCACCAGTATCACTACATCATGCGATCTTTGCCGGAGCTGGCGGGTGAGGGCGGCTTTAGCACCCAATCACTTCTGCTTCTCGCAGCGGCCTTGAGCGGTGATATGAACAGGACCTGGGACCCGGCGATGTCAATCGCGAAGATATTGTCTTCGGTACATGAAGACACCGGTCTGTCAGATGAGGCATTTAGTGAACTGATCAGGGCACTCGATCATCTGGCAAGGCTCAACCGTTCTTCGGCAATCGAAGTGCTCGCAACGACCCGGCCTGAAGACGACCGATATGACAAAGCGGTGGCAAGCGTCTATGCGGCATTGGTAGCGAACGAACATCAGCACACGCGACGCAGCGCCATCGTCGCCTTGACCAGGCTAACCCGGGATCGGACGATGTCTCCCGATGTGTTGCAGGGTCTTGTTCAAAGTGCGCTATCCGATTCGTACATGACCGTTCGCATGGATGCCATGGAGCTTCTCGCGCACCGCGATATCGATGACGCGACCCGGACTGCATTGTCGATGTCACTGGTCAGCGAGATTGTCGCCCCGACGCCGGAGATATGGGCGAACTCGCGTGGCATCCGCGAGCACGAGACCTTGAACGACCGCGCAGTCACCGTGTTAGCCGACCTGCATGTGTCGCCATATCCCGATCACGTCATCGGCGCGTGGATCGCACTGACTCGTACTTACGAGCCGCAAAAGAGTCTGCAAGCGCTTCGATCCGTGTACCTACGCGACGAGCTCAGCGACGAGCAAATTAACGAGCTTGTCGATATCGCCGAGAGACATCGGCGGGCGTCGGAACGCGAAATGGTATATGCGATGCTTTTCGTCGAGCTGCAGGCGGGCACGCTTATGGATGCGTTGATTGGTTTCGAGAGTGCCGAGTACGAGACGAACCGTATTCGCGCCGGCTATGCCCTCAAGCAACAGCACAGCGGTAAGGAAGTGCCGGATCGGGTCGCGGATGTCGCTGCGCGTGTTGCGATCGCCGGTAGTAACGCAGAGCTCCGAGCGATTGCTGCTAATTTGTTAAGCAATACGCAGGGTGACCAAATGCAAAGCGAACATCAGCTGATCGCTGCTTTAAAGACGCATCCGGAGGACTACGACATGTACTCGGCGATCGTCGATCTCTATGGCCCGGATCGTGCTGAGGACCTGGTTACCAGGTACGCAAACGATGCCGCGCTATCCGTGACTTTCCGGCGGCACATCATGCAGGAACTCGGCAAACAAACGTTGACAGACGCCGGGCTGTCACCCGATGCGGAAAACACGCTGAAAGAGGTCGCGCGACACGCAGACGATTATTACCTCGTTCAGTATGCAGGAGATGCACTAAGGGCATGGGGTGTCACTCCGCCGCTGCGGGTCGCACTGCAAAATCACGCCAATCAATCGAAGGCCTTGTTCGCCGTTTTGGTCGGACTGGTCATTACGAATTTTACCACCGCAGTCGTCGGATTGATCGGTGTATTCAAGCTTCCACTAAAGTCCGAGACCAAGCGGCCCGCTGCTGTTCGGGCCGCGATACTCATCGCATGGCTCTCCCTGACCGCAGGCATGCTGGTCCTGCTCGGCGGTGGCGTGATCGGTTTCCTGGGACACAACTCGGCGCCCAGTCCCACAGCGACATTGCTTTGGAATTTACCGGCTTACGGCGGCACCGTTGTCTATGTATTGCTGACGTGGTTGCTGTGGCGACAGGCAAGCAAGGCGAAGAACGCGCAACTTGATTTCGAATCAGCCGGCGGGTAATGCATTACTGCACCCCCAAAAAAGGAGTTAGTCAGATTCCGACGATCGCTGTCTGTTAATGATTAACTGATACGGATCGACGTCGAGCACGTCCAGTTGCTCGCCGGTTTCCATGTCCAATACGATCGCGAAATTCTCGGTGCGGCCGACTAGCGGCAAGTAACCCAGCCTCGCATGATCGGCCTCATATTTA
>CAYLSX010000151.1:0-5043 GCA_964386685.1 uncultured Woeseiaceae bacterium
CGCGATGCGCCGATATTCGGAATCGATGTCTCGTTGCAAAAAGCGCGAACCGCCACTTTCTTTTCTTCTGCGACGGCGGCAGCGTCGCTGAACGGCGTACCGGCGGCGACTTATCTGAACGGTGGCCTGGTCGTCTTGAGAAAGGAGCCGCTGTCACAATACGTCACGGCGGTTCAGGCTTTTCTCGGCTTGCCAGCCGCGTTGACCGACGGCGCGGTCGCGTTCTCTGACCGCGCAGGCGGAAACCTCTCGCGACCGTATTTCCCGGACGGCGTGACAGGCAATCCAGCTGGGCCCTTTAGCAAGCCGGCGGGGCAGTGGAGTCCGTTCTCGACCGGTCTGCAACTCGATCTCGTTTACAACGCAATCATTCAACACGTGGGTTTCGTGCTCGGCGCAGTAGGTGCCGATGTACCGGCCAATTGCACGGGCGTCGACGGCTTCGATAACGGCTTCGCTTTGTCAGGTGTCATCCCCGAACTCGCCAACGGCACACAGATTTTTCCGGGCAGTGTACCGATCTACCGAGGCGCACAATTAATCGGTGGCATCGGCGTATCGGGCGACGGCGTCGATCAGGACGACATGATCGCATTCCTCGGCGTGCATGAAGCAGCGCTTGCCGTAGGCGGCTTCAGCAACGCCGCAGCACAGATAAGGGCCGACAATCTGGCACCACAAGGTACGGCATTGCGATATATCAACTGTCCGGCGACTCCTTATATAAGCAGCGATGAGCAGAATGTCTGTGAAGGCAAGTAATCTCACCTCGCTGGTTTGCGTGGCTGCGGCATATTTGCTGTTCGCGGACTCGTCTGCGTATGCGCAGCAGCAGGAATCGGCACAGAGCGAGGGCATCGATTGCAGCGCCATCTACGGTGATCAGCCCCGCCGCCGCCGGCCCGGGCGACCAAAACCGGCACTCTGGCCCTGCAGTGATGACGGCCTGGCACCCGCAGTGTGGGGAGACCTGCCCGAGTTTGCCGCTGTTCCTGATCGCTGGCGCATCGTATCGACACTCGGCTACCCGGAGCGCTGGTGGGATCCATACAACGGCAACAACGTTCTCAAAGGCGATCGGCCGGTATTTGGCGAAGAGTGGTTCGTCAGTTTCAACCTGATCTCCGACTCGACATTTGAACAACGCAGCCTGCCGACTCCGGTCGCGATTGCCAGCGCGCCGAGCCCGGGCACGCTCGATGCAATCGGCAGGCCCGATCAGGACGTATTCACACAGAATGTCATATTCGAAGCTGTGCTCTACAAAGGCGAAACGGTATTTCGTCCACCCGACTACGAGATTCGCTTCATCCCGGTATTCAACTTCAGCAGCGTATCTGTCGAAGAGGCGGGTGTGTTAAAAGCCGACACAAGCTCAAGCCTGACGAGAAGCGAGGGCTTCGTCGGTATCCAGGGATTGTTTATCGACAAGCATCTGCGCAATGTGTCGGAGCGCTATGATTTCGACAGTATTCGCGTCGGCATTCAACCCATTACGGTCGACTTCAGGGGGTTCCTGTTTCAGGATAGCCCGATCGGCGTCCGACTCTTCGGAACGCGCAGCAATAATCTCTGGCAATACAACATCGGCTGGTTCCGCCGCATCGAAAAAGATACCAACAGCGGGCTTAACGACATTACCGAGAACAGTTTCTCCGATGCAATCCGGGACGACGACGTATTCCTGTTCAATGTCTATCGCCAGGACTTCCCGTGGCTCGGCTTCACGTCGCAAGCGGTGCTCGTTCATAACCGTAATGACGAGACGGACAAGAACTTCATTGATGACAACGGTTTCCTGACACGTCCGGCCGCGCTTGGCATTCAGAAAAACCGCGAATATGAAGTGACATACGCCGGCATAAACGGCGATGGCCACATCGGCAAGTGGAACCTGTCGGTGTCGGCGTACTACGCTTTCGGCGAAGAAACGCCGGCCACGTTTACGGATCTGAAAAGCGACATAAGCGCTGCATTCGCAGCCGCCGAAGTCTCTCGTGACTTCGACTGGATCCGCGTCAGGGGCACAGCGATCTACGCGAGCGGCGATGATGATCCTTACGATGACAAATCGACCGGCTACGACGCGATCTTCGAAAACCCGTTGATCGCCGGCGCGGACTCGAGCTTCTGGATTCGGCAGGCTGTGCCGTTTATCGGCGGCGGTCGCGTCACCCTGTCCGGCCAGAACGGCATACTGAATTCGCTGCGCTCGAACAAAGGCCAGGGACAATCCAATTTCACCAACCCCGGCCTGATGCTTGTGGGTGCCGGGGCCGACTTCGACGTAACGCCGAAGCTGAGAGCCTCGGTCAATATCAATCAGCTCTGGTTCGACAAGACCGAAGTGCTGGAAGCGGCGCGCAATCACGGCAACATTTCGAAAGACATCGGCCTGGACATATCGCTCGCCGTGATTTACCGGCCATTGATATCGCAAAACATCATTCTGCGGGTATCGGCGTCCGCTTTGATCCCGGGCGCTGGTTACGAACGACTGTTCGGCGACGATACGCCATATTCCGTCCTGGCAAACCTGATTCTGAGTTACTGATACGTGACGACGAGAATTACAAGAACGATTTTCCTGACAGCCATGTTGCTGGCGATATCGAATTCAGGCAGCGCTTCCGAAGGCGAAAAAGCGCGACGCATCGAATATCCGGTCTATCCACCGGCACCGATGGAGCAAACGCAAGTTGATGCCGACCGAAAGAGCGCAGGTTGCGTGACTTGTCATACCGAAAGCGACGCAGCGACGATGCATAACTCGCCGGCCATCGTTCTCGGCTGCACGGATTGCCACGGCGGATCGCCCGAAGTCTCGATGCCGGCGGGCCCGTACACAGATGAGACTTATGCGGCGGCGAGAGACAGGGCCCATGTCCAACCTCGTTACCCGGAGACCTGGCACTACCCGGCCAGCGCCAATCCCAAGCGTTCCTATACTTTGTTGAACAGCGAGAGCGCGGAGTTCGTACGTTTCGTCAACCCGGCCGATTATCGGGCCGCGACCGAAGCCTGCGGCGCCTGCCACCAGCGCATTATCGATGCGAGCGTCCGCAGCATGATGGCGACGGGTGCGATGTTTTGGGGCGGAGCCGCGTACAACAACGGTATTCTTCCATTCAAGGACTACATACTCGGCGAAGGCTACACGGCCGAAGGCGAAGCTGCCAAAGTCACCGGCTCCGGAATTGCGCCGGAGCTGGCCAGCAAGCATGGTGTATTGCCGGCGCTCTACCCCTTGCCTACCTGGGAATCGGTCAAACCGGGCGATATTTTCCGCGTGTTCGAGCGGGGCGGTCGAAATATCCTGAATCTGTTCCCGGAAACGGGCGTGCCGAACGTGCTGGGGCAGATACAGCGCCTCGAAGAGCCGGGCCGGCCCGATATCCGGCAGTCGAACCGCGGCCCGGGAACCGGCGCCCGCATCTCGGTGCCGCTGATCAACATCCACAAAACCAGATTGAACGATCCGCTCACCTGGTTCATGGGCACCAACGATCAGCCGGGTGACTACCGCTCCTCGGGATGTGCGTCCTGCCATGTCGTGTATGCGAACGACAGGGACGAGCGCCATTCCGGCCACTACGCCGCCTTCGGCCGTGACGGCGAATCGACGAGCAAGGACCCGACGATTCCCAAAGGCATTTCGGGGCACCCGCTAAAACATCAGTTCACCCGGGCGATCCCGACAAGCCAGTGCATGGTGTGTCACATGCATCAGCCGAACATGTTCATGAACTCCTACCTCGGCTACACGATGTGGGATTACGAATCGGATGCACCGTTCATGTGGCCGGAGGAGCAAGCCGATCTGAGCATCGAAGAACAGCGCGCGCTCCTCGACAGAAATCCTGAAGGTGCAGTTGTGCGAGGCAAGTGGGCCGACCTCGACTTCCTTCGTAACGTCACCGACCTGAATCCGAAACTCAAAGACACGCAGTTCGCCGACTACCATGGTCACGGCTGGAACTTCAGGGCAATCCAAAAACGCGACCTCGAAGGAAACCTGCTCGACGCCGACGGCAACATCGTATCGAACGACGACCCCGACAAGTTTCAGAAGGCCGTGCACCTCTCCTCCATTCACGTGGACAAAGGCATGCACTGCGTGGACTGCCATTTCTCGCAAGACAGTCACGGCAATGGCCACATCTATGGCGAGGTCGCCAGCGCGATCGAAATCGAATGCAAAGACTGCCACGGTTCCGCAAAGGCCTACCCGGATCTAAAGACCTCAGGGCCAGCGGCGCAACCGGGCGGCTACGACATGCGCTTGCTACGAAACGCGGACGGCAGGCGCCGCTTCGAATGGCGTGGCGGCGAGCTGATCCAGAGATCAATCCTCGATCCTGACAAGGAATGGGTGCTGAGCCTGGTTAAGGACACGGTCAACCCGGACCACGACGCGTATAACGAAAAAGCGGCACGCGCCAAATTGATGAGCAACAACGTCAACACCCAGGACTGGGGCATGGACGTTCCTTACGATGAACTGGCGCACCAGGACGCGGAGATCGAATGCTACACCTGTCACACCTCGTGGATAACGAGCTGTGCCGGCTGTCACCTGCCGATCGAAGCGAACTGGAAGACCAAGCGGCATCACTACGAGGGCGGCGTCACTCGCAACTACGCAACATACAATCCGCAGGTAGCGCGCGATCAGATGTTCATGATCGGCAAGCGCGGGCCCGTGAACGACGAGAAGATAGCGCCCGTTCGATCGTCATCGGCACTGGTACTTTCGTCTACCAACGCGAACCGCGAACGCATTTACATTCAACAACCGCCAATCGCTGCAAGTGGCTACAGCTCGCAGGCAATGAACCCGCATTTCCCTCACACGTCGCGCAAGACGGAGACAAAGACCTGCAGCAACTGCCACCTGACGGAAGACGGCGGCAACAACGCGACGATGGCGCAGCTGCTGCTTTTCGGCACCAACTTCGTCAACTTCGTTGGCTTCAATGCCTGGGCAGGTCTCGAAGACGCGGTACTCGCGACGCAGGTCACCGAATGGGAGGAGCCGCAGGC
>CAYLSX010000152.1:0-2572 GCA_964386685.1 uncultured Woeseiaceae bacterium
GACAGCGACGTATTCTAAGGATGATGAATATGAAAAAGATCTTTACTGCAATTGCTTTAGTGTTGTTACTTCAGAACGCGTGGGGCGCAGACCTGCAGAGTGCGAAAGCGCAGGGATTGGTCGGCGAAGCAAACAGTGGCTACCTCGCTGCCGTGAAAACGCCGGTGAGTGCCGAGGTCAAGGCGCTGATCGCGGATGTAAACGCGAAGCGCAAGGCTAAGTTCCAGAGCACCGCGCAGAAGACGAGTACAACAGTCGCACAGGTGAGCAACCGCTTCTACGAACTCGCTGTTCAGAAGACTTCGGCCGGCAACTACTACCAGGACAAAAACGGCGCCTGGAGGAAGAAATAGCCTTTCGATTGCGAGCTTGGAAGCTTGATGCACTAGCTTGACTTTTATTGGCCAGAACGGATATTGGCCATATCACTTGGGTCAGTTAAGCAGGGCAAATCAATGAACATAATGCGACAGTTCGCACGCATGTTCCTTGTACTCACATTGGTGCTACCAGCCGCTGTCAGTGCCGATACCTATGTCATTCCGTTCTCGGAAATTCGTCAGGCCGTTGAAGATTCCAGCGACACTCCGGATGCCGCCATACGGGCATACCTGGCCGGCCTCATTCGCGACGAACTCGACGCCCAGGGATTCGATGTCAACGGTGGACTCATAATCGGTGATATCCCCGTCGAGGAAATCACGCAGATCATTGAAACCGACTGTGACTTCCCGACGCCATATGAGATTCACACAGACGCAACAACGGCAACGGTCACCATCGCTGACAGCTCCAGCTTGACTGTCAATCTGGACAGCATTCGTTCGCTGTCGCTACTCGCGGATCTGAACGGCACGGTAAGTACAGCAACAACCGCCTGGGTGAGGTGGGGTCAGGACATTCCGTTCGGCCGGGACTGCGCCAGTTTCAATACCGATCATGGCTCGCTCGGCCTCGACCTGCCCTTCAACATCACCATGGGCGTCGCGCTGGCTCTCGACCCGAGCTACGACAGCGATCAACTCGCCATCGTCGTCGACAAACATGCCGTGATGAGCGGCCAGGCGCAGATTAACGGTGGCAACTTACAACACGACTTCGGTACCGCTTCGATAACTGATTTGGTCCTCAGCATATTCGAAGATGAGTTACTCCAGGAATTACGCACTAAGGGCGAGCAAGCGGTCGCAGATGGCATCGTCGAGCTTAACTACAAACTGGATGGACTCGACAAGGACGGAAATCCTGATCCGACGATCATGGCGTTCAACGGGCCGTCGACATTTTTCCTCAATGTCACGGAAGAGGACGAGGAGTTCGTCAGAGACCTGCTGGAACAGTTCGGCATTCCCGATATCGTGTTATCGATGCTCGACGATCGCGGCATCGACATATTGCTGCAACTGGTCATCCTCGAAGGCGCCGAACGCGAAGCGTATCTGACCGCCCTCGGCGCCGAAGTGGGCTGTGATGCGGTTCGAAGCACCTATGAAGTCTCGCTGCCCACGACACCGATTTACGCCCTGAACGGTCAACTCTGTGAAGTCGCAGACCCGTCGGGACCGGATGCAGGAAGCTATTTCTCGGATGCGCTCTGCACCGATGAGGTCGCGTTCAGAGTGACCGACGTTGACGAGTTCTGTCAGGCACGTTTCGGCGACCAGGCAGAGACCCGGCTTGGTAATGCTGCCAGCTGGGTTGCAGACCAGAATCAGCCGAACGACCCGCTACCCGGCGTCGCAAGCCGGGCGTGGACGACCATTCCCAGTACCCGGCTTGACCTCGGCACGCTGTCAATTGCGGCCAATCGCCAGCCGTTCATGAAGCAAGTCAGTTACAAGACCATCGATGGCATCGCGCGCGGCAACGGCAGCTGCGAACTCGAGATGCGGATCTACAAGAGCGACATTGTTGCGCAGGATCTGAAACCCCTGATCGCTCTGCACGGTGGCACCTGGGAGCATCGCGGTTTCTCATTCCTCGGTCTCGAGGCGGGTGTTTCGCAATTCACCGACAGAGGATTCATCGTGTTCGCGCCGTTCTATCGTCTGACAGGTGCAAGCGACGGTAATGTCGAGTGCAATGCCGTGAGTTGGCGGGAACTGACCGCAGATGTCGAAAGCGCACTCGACTGGGTCAATCTCAATGGCGCTGCACTTGGTGCCTCGGATGAACCCGTCAACGTTTTCGGCCAGTCAGCCGGTGCACACCTGGCAGCGTGGTTGGCGGCACATCGAAGCGCCGATGTTCGCAAAGCACTGCTTTATTACGGTCCTACTGACGCACTGGAGTTCCTTGCCGGCGCGATTCCCATGGGCGGACCCTATTATGACTTTCGTGATTTTGGCCTGGATGTGCTGAGCCGGTTTTATGGTGCGGAAAATGGCGCGAATGAAGTTCAGCTGGAGCAAATCGACTTCGCAGGCGTCACCCCCGCCTTTCTCGCCGATAACTGGGATACGGTGATCCCGGATATGGTTTTCGATCTCAGCCAGATCGATCCGCTGGCACCACCTCTCTATGTCGATCGCTGTGCCGCTATCACACAAACCGATTTGACGATGATCAATCC
>CAYLSX010000152.1:2672-5042 GCA_964386685.1 uncultured Woeseiaceae bacterium
AATGTAGCTCTATTCGATAAGGCCCGCCAGTTCGGCCGGGGTGACACTCAGGGCACCGGCCACGCGGTTAAAATAGTCGACTTCCAGTCCGCTGATCTCTGTATCGCTTTTGATCACTTCGGCCAGCGCTTGCAGAATTGTCGTCTTGCTCGAAGAATCAAGCCGTCCCTCAACACTCCTAAGGTATTTGCGCAGATTGGCGGATTCGTACAAATCCGGTCGCGATGCCTTGCGAATATCTGCCTCTGTGATCTCTTCGCCGGTTTCCCGCTGCATGATGCCCTGAATGCTTACTATTTCGACAGGCGCCATATTGGAGTCAGAACTGGCGGCGCGCGCAAGGGTCATCAATAACACCTCCTTATAGAGGTCTTCCTGTGTGCCGGCCTCGGTCGAAGACTCACCAAATATTTTCAGTATGCTACTGAGATCAGCTAGAGCCATTGTCGTTTTCCTCTCTCTTAGAATTGTTGCCCCGGACGGGCTGCCTAGTATACACATCGCCGCAGCAGTTTTTGGGCCTGTGACAGCATCCGCAGCAATGTGACGCAGGTCGCTGGCAGTGGCGATTCGATCCCATAGCATGGCCGCATGAATAACCTGGCCGCATCAGCATGACGACCCTGTTTACTGCCTACCTGAGCGGCTACAGCCTGGCTTGCGTCGTGGCCATCGGCCTGATGATCCGTGAACGCGCGACGTTGATCCTGTTTCGACCCGAGTACCGGAAATACATGGCCTCGGGCTGGAAGTTGGCGACTTTTGCTGTCGCGGCAATAGCCATGACTGTGATGGCACCGTACACCGGCGATCCGACCTGGGACTATTTCGACGCGTCCTTCATGTCCATTCTCACCTATCTGACGGCACCCTGGGCGGTGGGAACGCTTTATCTCGCACTGCAGCGAAAAGCCAACGCCGTCCATGTTTACATAGCGGTCTGCGTCTGGATGTTTTCAGTAAGTTGGGCATACGACGTCTACATTCTTCTGAAGACGGGCTATTACCCGGCAACCTGGTTACCCAACATCGTGTTGTCGTCAATTCTCTATTTCGCTGCCGGCCTGCTATGGAATCTGCAACGAAAAGAGGGAAGAGGCGTCGTCTTCGGATTCATGGAGCCCGGGTGGCCGGATCCAAGCAATGAGTTGGGATTTCGCCAGATCGTCTGGTTCGCAATGCCAATCATGATTCTGGTAACAATGATGATTGCGCCATTTCTGATCTAGGTCTGCCGTCGCTTTGCACTCGCTCCCGACGACTCGAGCTGATCAACAGGTCGCTGATTGACGAAAAATCGTACTGGGCCTAACGCGCCTCGAAACGAGAAATCATCACATTGATCATATCTTCAACCGCGGCGCGACTATTTGAGTTCGTGGCGACGAACACCGCCGCATTGCGGTCTTTCGCGACGACCAGCTCGGCGAACCAGCGGCCATTGCTGCCGTTGTGCCAGATGATCGGCGTTCCCGCCCAGCCGCCAGCGTTCACCACCCAGCCACCGCCATAATTGGTTCCCGGCTGTGGCGTGTGTAATTGCTCGAAACTCGATGCCAGCAGCAAATCATCAATGCCACGGGCACCGTTGAGGTGCGCAGCCATGTATGCAGAGATGTCTCGAAGCGTACTGTGCACCGTCCCGGCCGGCCCGATCGCCAGCGTGTTATCGGCCTCGATGTCGCCTGGATCCAATGCTTGCCAGGTACCACCCACATTTCTGTGTCCCCAGGGTTGCGTTCGCATACCAGGGACGCCGGGTGCACCGAAGCCCGAATCGATCATGCCAAGCGCTGCAAACAATTCGCGATTCATCAGGTCTTCCCATTGCTCGCCGGTCAATTGCTCGAGCATTGCACCCAGCACGATGTAATTGGCATTGCTGTAGAGATGCGTACCGACACCAGCCTCCGGCGCCAATAGCAGCAAATCCGCCGTCCACATCAAGCGCTTCTCGGTCATTGGAATCATCGATGTATCGTTCAGGTCGCCTGCTTGAAACGACGGAGCCCGCGTAATGTCAGTTACCAGTCCACCCGTATGCGCCATCAATTGTTCGACGCGCACATTTTTATATTGATCGTGAATATTCGCGAGGAGATTCAGAAACACGTCACCGATGGTCGTGTCCCAATCGAGGACTCCGCGTTCGATAAGTATTGCCGCCAGTGTGCTGGTCATGGATTTGCTTATCGATCCCACGTGCCATTGATCGCTGTCGGTGACGAGCTCGGGCTCATCGATAACCCGCACGCCTACAGCAGCCATCTCGATGATCATTCCATCCTCGATCATTACTGCCGCAAGTGCCGGCACATTGTGGCCCGCCCTTGCCGTTTCGAGCACCTCTGACAGCGCACCATCGTTTGC
>CAYLSX010000153.1:0-5041 GCA_964386685.1 uncultured Woeseiaceae bacterium
GGAGCTTAGGCCAGGTATCGGCTAAACGGTAACCGGCTGGCCATGGATCATCGGGATCCAGCGTCAACTGCCTGGTTCCCGTAATCCACGCCCGTCCCGAAACTGACGGATGGATCGCAACTTTATCGCCAACCGTGGTTTCAGACTCGACGCGGCAATAGATCTGAGAGTCGATGATCGATCGAACAATAAGCTCGTCACCGACTTTTACCTTACCCCTGGCATGCAAAGTGGCGATTCTTGCCGAGGCCCCTGTCCCTGTCGGCGAGCGATCGACTTTGCCGGGCCGAATGACGACAGCGTTTTTGCCCACCGTTTGCCCGTCTTCCTCAAAAAATGGCTTGGCGAACTGACAAAACGAGATCTGTGTCAAATCCGGATTGGTCGGGTGAGAAAATCCTAGCTGCTCGTTTGCAGCCGCCGTGATCTTGATGCCGGCTTCGGCGATCTCGCGGGCTTCGTCCGGCACGATCTCGAAGCCGACTGCATCGGAATTTACGATCACAAACGTATCACCACCATATCCGGTGTCGACGGTTAACGTGCCGATACCTGCGACTTCTAATTTTTGATCCAGTTGTCCAGCGAATGACGCGACATTGCGAACCTTGACGCGTTCAGCCTTGCCATCGCGGCACTGTGCGGTAACTTTAATCACTCCGCCCGGCGCCTCGAGAATGAGCTCTGTCACCGGTTCGGTCATAGGGATAATGCCGGTCTCCAGCAGGACTGTGGATACGCAGATACTGTTCGAACCCGACATCGGTGGCGTGTCTTCGGGCTCCATGATGATGAAGCCCATCTGTGCTTGTGGATCTTTCGGCGGAACGAGCAAGTTGACGTGTCGGAACACACCACCCCTGGGTTCGTTCAGCACGAAATTGCGTAGTGTCTCGTCTTCATCGATCCAGGTACGTTGCTCCCATAATGTGTCGCCCGGCGGAGTCTCCACGCCGCCGACGATAACGTCACCCACTTCGCCTTCGGCATGGCAGCCGACAATGTCTATTTTCACTTTGCTACGCATTATGTTTCCGCATGACCAATTCTGCCGCAGCCAGATCCTCCAGTGCCGTACCAACCGATTTGAAAAGCGTTATTGCTTCTTCTGATGTGCGCCCCTGACATATTCCGCTGGCGAGTTCCGCCAAATCTCCGGCAATGTCAGATTCCTCGAACGCTTTTTCCTGTATTGCCTGCAGAATATCACCTGCCTCCGACATTGCTCCACTATAAGTATCGACGTAGACCTCGGCGCGCGATACTGCTGTGGCGTCCGCTTCGCGCATGTCCGGCTTGAATGCGCCAACGAGATCAAGATGCTGTCCCGCGCGCAGCCACTCACCTTTTATCAAAGGGTCTTTTGCCAGCGTGGCACAGGAAATGATGTCGGCGCCGCCGACTGCGTCCTCAAGTTCTGTCGCGATGACTGTTTCAAGAGACAGTGCGGACAGCTTTTCTTGCAAGGACTTGGTGGCTTGCTGGCGTCGGCCCCAGATGAGCACTTTGCCGATGTCTCTGGCGGAGGCATGCGCGGCAACGAGGTGTGGCGCGAGCTCGCCCGTACCGACCATGAGCAAGGTGCTGGAGTCGGTTCGTGACAAATATCTCGATGCGAGTGCCGATGCGGCCGCAGTACGACGCCGCGTGAGCTCGGTACCGTCCAGCACCGCAATCGGAACACCGGTGCCGGCATCCATCAGAAAGTAACTCGCGTGAACAGCGGACAATGCCTTTTCCACATTGCCTGGAAATACGGTCGCAATCTTGACGCCGAGGTTTTTGTGCGTTTGCCAACACGGCATAAGTAGCAACGTGCCATCGGCCACGCCGGGCACTTCGATGTCATGGTGACCCCGATCCGGCGTATTTGCCCCTGCCACAAACGCCGCGTCGAGTGCGTCTATCAGGGCATCAAAAGGTAAAGCGTCGGCGACAGCCTGTGCGTTGATTATTTTCATTTTTATTGATTGTTATGCCGGCATAGTATGATCGTTGCTGCGCAATCTTACCTTTCGACAGGATGCGAACAAAGCCGGGTGCGCGACGGGCTGACAGTCAATGACACTAAAGAGAAAACTGGGCCTGTCTACGGTACTGGCTATCGTCATGGGCGACATGATCGGCTCGGGCATCTTCTTCACCCCGGGCGCGCTGGCTGCGGTCGCCACTGCTGAGTGGCAGGTCTATTTCTTCTGGGCCCTCTGTGGGTTCCTCGTTCTATGCGGTGCGCTGACGCTCGCCGAGCTTTCCGCCCTGATTCCGAGGCCTGGCGTCTCATACCACGCGCTGACCGAGGCCTACGGGCCATTCGCCGGATTCATGCAGGCATGGATGATGGTTCTGGTGAGTGGCCCGGGCGCTATCGCCGGCATCGCCATCCTCTTTGGTGAGTTCGCGAGCCGCTTGACGGGAACTGCATCGACAGCGATGCAGCTTGTGTGGGGCGCCTCGGCGATCCTTTTTTTCGCGCTGGTCAATCTTGGTGGCGCACAGTGGGGTGG
The DNA here is from genome assembly GCA_964386685.1 of uncultured Woeseiaceae bacterium. Taxonomy (GTDB): domain Bacteria; phylum Pseudomonadota; class Gammaproteobacteria; order Steroidobacterales; family Woeseiaceae; genus JACZWL01. The sequence continues at coordinate 2,505 of CAYLSX010000153.1, forward strand.
TCGCACGCAGGTCCTGCTGACGCTGATTAAGGTTGCCGGCCTGTCCGCTTTGATCTTCGGTGGCATGTTTCTCGCCACTCCGGCCTTACATAGCCAGGAGACGCCAGGCAGCTTGCCAACAGATGAGGGTTTGTTCGGCATTCTGCGCTTCGTCGGCCTTGGCGTCGCGATCGTGCTTTTTACTTACGACGGCTGGATAGATGCATCGAATGTTGCCGGGGAGGTAAAGGAACCGAATAAGACTTTTCCGCGCGCGTTGGGTGTCGGCGTCATACTGATTACGCTTATCTATCTCCTCGTCAACTACGCCTTCTTGCGGGTCGTGCCACTCGAGGAGATGCGCGCCAATTCCGCAATGGTTGCGAGCATAGTCGCTGAAGCATCCTTTGGTTCCGTTGGTGGAACCGCCGTCAATGCATTGATGTGGATTTCGATCTTCGGTGCGCTTGGCGGCCTGATCATGACATTGCCCCGGCTCTATTACGCCGCCGCTTCGGAGTATGTGGGGCGTGCAGCCGGCACCTTCCTGGCTCCGTTTTTCCGTGGCCTGAGCTCTTTGTCGCAACGTACGGCCGTGCCGGCCGGCGCAATCATGTTCGCAGCGGCGATCTCCATACTCGCGCTCTTGTTCTTCGGCTCCTTTTCGCGAATCGTAAGCTTCTTTGTCGTGCCCTTTCAGTTCATGAATATTCTGATGGTCGCGTCGATTTTCAGACTGCGGCGGCGGCTCGGGCAGTCAAATACCTATCGCATGCCGATGTACCCGCTGTTGCCGGCGATCTTCATTCTGGTCATGTCGGCATTTCTGATTACGGCGCTTGTTTTCAATCCGATCGATAGCGCAATCGGTATAGCGCTCACACTTTTTGGTGTACCTGTATACAAGGTGTTGACCAGGAAAGCCGAAGATGACCATGCGGCCCCAAAGGCGAAGCCGACCACCAGCTTCGCGAGGATATTTCCTCGGCCCTATCCGGTGATCGGAATGATTCATTTGCCGCCGCTGCCCGATTATCCGGATTCTCCCGGCCTCGACGCGATCATCAGGAGCGCCATTAATGATCTTCGTGTGCTGCAGAGCCAGAACTTCGATGGCGTACTGATTGAAAACGAATACGACCGGCCGCACCGTGCCCACGCATCGACGGAGACCGTTGGCGCGATGACTGTCATCACCCGGGCAGTGGTTAAGGAGAGCAAGAACACCATCGTGGGTTGTGAAATCCTTTTAAACGATCCCAAGGCCTCTTTGATCGTAGCCAAAGACAGCGGCGCACAATTCATTCGCAGTGATTATTTTGTCGACCCCATGATGCGCCCCGAATACGGCGAATTCGAGATCGATCCGAGGGGCCTCATGAAGTACCGGTCAGATTTGGGCGCCGACGATGTACTCATCCTCGCAGACATTCAGGTCAAATATGCAAAAATGCTGGTCGAGCGAACACTCGTCGAGTCGGCCAAGCTGGCCTGCGCCCATCATGCCGATGCAATCATCGTTACCGGCAGCGTGACGGGCGACGCGCCAACGGCCGAGCAGATTCAACAGGCCGTTCAGGGCGTGGCAGAGAGCGTGCTGCAAGTTCCCGTACTTATCGGCAGCGGCCTTAATGCGGACAACGTAAATCCCTTGCTCAGTACCGCCGGTGGCGCCATCGTCGGCTCTTCGCTAATGAAAGACAGGGCCGTTGATCCCGCCGCGGCCAGAAAACTCATGTCACAGGTTCGGAGGCTGCGACAGGGATGAACGTCGTTTGCGTTGGCGACTGCGGCATCGACCACTACTTACCTTCGGGCAAGATTTTTTGTGGCGGTATCACCGCGAACTTCGCGCTGCAGGCACGGGCTGTTTTTCCGGAAAATGACACGATTACGATCATATCTGCAATTGGAAATGATGCCGGTGCAACGGTCGTTCGGGACAGGTTCAAGGGTTCGCAGATCGAATGCCGTCTTACAGCGCGTGAGGGCGCAAGCTCCGTTCAATATATTGAAGTCATGCCGGATGGTGAAAAGGATTTTGTGCGTTTTGACGAGGGCGTACTGCGTTACTTTCAATTGGATCGCGGAGATAGGGATGTCATTGCTGCCAGCGACTTGCGGGTGATTGCCAAATTCCAGCAGATCTGCGATTTTTTCGAGAGCGTCATGGCCATCGATAACGGGGGCGTCACCGCAGTCGATTTCTCTGACTTCGCAATTCATCCCGACATGTCGCTGCTGGATAAATACATCGACGCTATCGACATCAGTTTCTTCGGCTTGTCGAGCGACGACGAGGACCTGATTGATTTACTCGAGCAAAAAGCGGAGGAGCACCACAAGCTTTTTGTGATCACGCTGGGTGCCGATGGCAGCATTGCGTTTCACGGCGAGGATTCAGCCAGCTGTGCCGCGATTCCGGTAGAAACGGTCGTCGATACGACCGGCGCCGGCGACGCATTTGCCGCCGGGTTTTTGAGCCAGTACTGTTACGGTGCAAGCGTCAGCGAAAGCCTGTCGAAAGGCGCCTCGCTGTCGGCCGAGATTATTCAACA
>CAYLSX010000154.1:0-5041 GCA_964386685.1 uncultured Woeseiaceae bacterium
TAATACGAATGCCGCTACGTTGGACCACAGCGAAGCAACGAAGGTCCCTTGGGACATTCGTTACTCCTGCCTATTTTTTGTTTTCGCCCGGCTAGTGGCCCATCATGGCGTTCCACTCGGGCAGTAACACCATGCAGTTTGGGTTCCATCCGTTCTCGATGAAGGTATCTATCGTATCGATGACTTCTTTCTTCTGCATATCAACAACAGTAATCGAGCCTTCACTCATACCTGGCAGATTGATGAACGAGTTCTGCACATAAGCATATCGCCCGTCCTTCGTATAAGCGACGTGGTGTGCGCCCTCTCCGGCCTCAAGTGTTTTTGTAAGCGTCGGCTTGGTCGGATCATCACTGATATCGAAAAAGTGCAGGCGACCCGGGTTTGCAGTCGTTACGTGCATCTCGGTACCGTCGTCGTTGAAGTAAAGCTCCAGCGGAATGCCGACTTCCTCCGGACCGAAATCGAAGGCTTCAGCAACGTCAAAATCTTTTTTGCTGTCATTCCATGTAGCAGTCCAGAGCGATCCACCGTACATATTGGTGATGTAAGCAACCACGGGATCAGAACCAGGTACAAACAAAACTTCGACAGGCGCTTCACCTGAAGGCGACTCCTTGTTGGATACCTTGATTCGACTCAGGAATTCGCCGGTGCTCGCCTTAAATACAGCAATTTCTTCGCCAGGATCAGCAAGGTCCGAGGCGCGCACGGTGCTGCTCAGCAGCATGCGGTCGATGCCTTCGTGGATCGCGATGCCGTGCGGATAGGGCACCGGCGTCTTGATGGTATGGCTGTAGGTATCATCGATCGCGCTACCGACGACAACCGCGTCAGATCCCATACAGCTTTCGTACCAGGTCGAGTTATCCGCAGAGAAAATGACGTCTTCACCGACCTGACAGTCAGGCACGTCAATGACTTTTATGCGATACGGGTTGGCCGTCATATCAATTACGCGAAGCTCGGGCTTGCCAAGCGCAGTCAAATAGATCTTTGTCATATCTCTGTTGTAGAACACGTGATGCCCTACCAGGTCCGAAGGCAGTGGAATATCCATCAGGATGTTGCCGTAGTTAGCCGATTCGGGATCGACGTCGATAATGGCGATGCCTTCCTTGCGGCCCTTGCTCCCGAACGGCATCTTCAGTTCTTTCAAGGACTCGTTCGGTTTTGACTCGTAGTTCAACAAGGCAAGAATCTCGGCGTTACTAATGAGCGGCAACAGCAGGGCGCTCGCGAGAATCAGCGAAATTAGTTTCTTCATGGTTTTCCCTCCCGATCGATGTGCATGCTTTGCATGTCTTGCCCTCAGTTTATACTATGAAATGAGAGTTTGCTCGGGACGAAGTTGATGCATTCAGTGCCCCACAAAACGGCACAATTACTTGCCTGCATGGCACTGATTTGTGGATTTGGACTAAGTCTGGCAGAGCCGCAGGAAGAGGAGGCTGAAGCCGAGCCGGATGTCAGGATCGAGATTCATATCGTGAATCGCGAGGTCGTCGGAGACCAGTTGATCCGTGTTACCCAGGGACAAATCGTCGAGATGACCTGGACAACGGACGAGGAAACGCAGGTCCACATCCATGGCTATGAAATCCACATTCCGACCTCTCCGGATACCCCTGCAAAAGTAACCTTCGAAGCGCATGCGACTGGCCGTTTTCCAGTCACGAGCCATGGCTACGGCGATGAATATGGATTAATGCACCAGATGCTCCTCTACTTCGAGGTCTACCCTGATTAAGTGATGCAGGCGTCCCGCGTACTTCTTGCATTAACTGGCTGCGCGGTATCCGTTAGCGCCGAGGCCCACGGTTTTGCCCAGCGATACGACCTCCCCGTTCCGTTACATCTTTACGTCGGGGGAGCGGCCGTCGCAGTGGCATTTTCGTTTGTGGTTGTTGCATTCTTCGTTCGCGGCGACCGAACGGTAAGGCATTACCCGACGTTCAATCTCCTCAATACGATTGTCGGTCGCACGCTCGCGAGCCGGTTTATCCGTTTTGCATTGCGGCTCTTCACCGTATTCATGCTGGTACTCGTAGTCATCGCCGGCCTGATTGGCGATACAGATCCGTTCAAGAACATCGCGCCCACCGCGGTATGGGTCGTTTGGTGGGTTGGGCTGGCTTATATATCCGGCCTGCTCGGTGACCTCTGGGCATTGATCAACCCATGGAGATCGGTTTTTGAATCTATCGAGTGGCTGTTCGCAAAACTTATGCCGAACAGGTCACTCGGACTAAATCGAAACTATCCGAAAAGACTTGGCAACTGGCCGGCCGCGGTATTGTTCGCGTGGTTCATCTGGGCAGAACTCATATGGATGTCCAGCGATACACCTGCAAACATCTCGCAGATGGTGATCACCTATAGCATTATCACCTGGACAGGAATGTTCGTGTTTGGCTGCCGAACCTGGCTACGTAACGGAGAAGTCTTCACAGTAATATTTGGTTTGCTCGCTCGCTTCGCACCAACAGAATACATCGCCGAACGCGGTGAATGGAACCTGCGGCCGTGGGCCGTCGGGCTTCTTCCGGACAAAGCGATATCGGTGTCGCTGACTGTGTTCGTCCTATTGATGTTGTCGAGCGTTACTTTCGACGGGCTGCTCGCAACACCCTTGTGGGGAGAGATCGCGCAGTGGATGCTGGTCTCCGACCTGGTCCGGCCATTTATTTTGTTACTGCAGGACATAACCGGCAACGCCATTGCGGCGATTGGCACGATCGCACTTATCGTTTTTCTTGTTGTATTCCAACTTCTGTACCTGGCATTCAGTACGCTGATGTATATTTCGACGCCAGCAAGGGCCAGGGCCGACTTAACGATTGGTGAGGTGGCCAGGCTGTTCGTGCTAAGCCTGATTCCGATCGCACTCGCCTATCACCTGGCACATTATCTGTCTTTCCTGCTAATCGTTGGCCAGTACATGATCCCACTGTCTTCAGATCCATTCGGCTTTGGTTGGGACCTGTTCGGTACGAAGATTTACTTCCCGGACATCGGCATCGTCAACGCGAAGTTTGTGTGGATCACGTCCGTCATCGCAGTCGTCACCGGCCACATCATTGCCGTGTGGTTGGCACATGTCGTGGCGTTACGGCGATTCGGAGAAAGCGGAGCCGCACTTCGCAGCCAGATACCGATGCTCTTTCTCATGGTCGGCTATACGATGCTGAGCCTCTGGATACTGGCCCAGCCCGTCGTGGAAACTACTTGATCGGACGCTTTACTACGGCGTAGCAGCCTGTCCTTCAGCGATGATCAGGTCGGCAGCGAAACAGCCGGCGCCGTCTTCTGCACCGGTAACGAAGATCTTCGCACCAACATCCAGCTCCTCGAGTATTGCAAGTACATTCTCGACCGAGTCATCGTTGACCAGGACTTCGTATATCTTGGTTTGGCTGTCCGTCGTTACGCATCGATCCATAGTATCCGTGGCAACCATGAGACTTCTGGCAACTAAGTCGACACTAAGAATAACGCCCTCGATCGACGCCATATCATCATCGCCAGGCGTTCGGGCCAGCATAATCGCAATACGTAACACGTCGGGATCTGCCGCATCAGCAGCAGGAACCTGCACGGCATCGACTGCCGCCCGGTCTTCTGCCATCAAATCTGCGCCCGTGATTTCGGTTACGCCCATGTCGCGGGATATCAGAAATATGCGAGCCGTGGGGTCGAGATTGCCCGTTAACACGGTGTCGTCTGGAAAGCCCTGTCCGTTATCCAGCAAGAAGTCGAAAGTGTTCTTGACGGAGTCCACCGCTGACTTAAGCGTTCCGAGCAGCTGCTGCCACTTGGCAGGATCGCCGCCTTCAACGACGATAGCCAATACCTGAAACGGCGTTGGATCGACATCCGCTCCACCATCTTGCAGAGGAGTGACCACGGGGCCATCCGCCGAACGCCGCAGCAGGCCGAGCACAGTAACGACCTCACCTACGGCCAGTTCGCTTGCCATGAATGGCAATCCATCTTCATCAAAAAGCCCTGTCTTGTCGGTGAGAATGACGTCCAGGCACAATGCATTCAGTATTGGATTTTCAGGAATCTGAACGGCCTCATCGCCCGAGCAAATACGAAACACAGATTGATCGGATGCGAGGAGTTGAACTACGCCGGTAACTCGAATCAAGCCTTGCTTGAATGCGGGCTCGGTTCCAATATCTACGAAAATTACCGGGCGCATGATCAACTTGCCCTGCCCCGTTTCGGTCAACTTTAGTGACTCGTTCACGTCCCAGTCGAGAGATATGAAAACAATTTCGCCGGCCGAAATCGGAAACGGACCGCGGGGGTTCAGGTCGATCTTGCCATTTGCAACCAATTCAACGACCGTCTCAGTCGTTGATCCGTCATTGTTGTCGACGACCAGAACCATACCTGTTGCTTTGATCCGAATTTTTTCAACGTTTGTCGGGGTGACGTTTTCGTTGACCGCAAACAGCTGCACGGTGTCTCGAAGCGCAAGCAAATCGACTGTTTCGTCACCCTCGAAGATAACCTGATTACCGTCGTCGCTTAACAGTTCGACAGAAGTGATATTTACGAATGCGTGATCGTAATCATCTGCACTCGCGTCAGTTAGTGTGATTGCGACAGTTGCTTTCGCAGCTACGGCCGGTGGTGTAAAAGCGACCGGAGCCGGTGCGGATGAGCCACCGCCGCACGCTGCGGCAGTCAAAACAAGTACCAACCATGCGGGTGCTCTCAAAATCGTTTTCATTTTTTTCTTTCCCCGGGGCCAGACTTTGTCTGGAAAATTATTATTCGAGGTTACGATACCATCGCAGCACGGCGAAATCCCAAACACTAATTATTATGTAAATGTTGATACGGAAAGCTGTCGCCGAACGACGACAGTTTTGAGTCGTGTGGCCTCAGATCCTAAGCAATTTGATTTGCTGCGCCGGCTTGTAGCCGGTCCACGAACTTCTCCGCATTGATCGATACCTCGTCCTGACCGACCTGATCGAACGGATTCTCCAGGTGTTCCTGGATATTGTCGAGACTCACCAGCACC
>CAYLSX010000155.1:0-5019 GCA_964386685.1 uncultured Woeseiaceae bacterium
GAGCGCCACGTTGACATCGTGGAGGTCGGCGGTTCGAAACCACCATCGCCCACCAACATTCCGCTTAGTTTCTTGGAAATCAGGCATTTCCGGGCTTGTGTCTTTATGGTTGCGGCTATAATATTCGCGTCCCGCGTAGGCTGTGCTGCAGCGACGCGGTAATGTGAATGGCAGGAGGATTGGAATATCGCAGCCACTAAGCGCGTCAGACGTAATGAAGAAATTGAGGCAACCGAAGTTCGGGTGATTGATGCAGCCGGAGACCAGGCTGGTGTCATGCCTCTCGACGCGGCGATTGATATTGCGAAGGAAGGTGGGCTGGATCTTGTGGAAGTTTCGCCAATGGCGGAACCACCTGTTTGCCGAGTCATGGACTTCGGCAAGTATTTGTTCGAACAGAACAAGAAAGCACAATCTGCCAAACGCAAGCAAAAGCAGGTACATGTAAAAGAGATTAAATTTCGTCCGGGAACGGAGGAAGGTGACTATCAGGTCAAGCTGCGAAAGCTCGTCGATTTCCTGGAAAACGGCGACAAGACCAAAGTCACATTGAGATTCAGAGGACGGGAGATGGCGCATCAGGAACTGGGCGCGAATCTTCTGGCTCGGGTCAGGGAGGACCTCGGTGAAATCGCCATGGTTGAACAGATGCCGCAGTTGGAAGGCCGGCAAATGATCATGGTAATGGCGCCGAAGAAAAAGTGAGTAACGACAGAAGCCCTTCGTAACATTCGGGCGATGTCACTACCCGCCTTCAGCGGCGATGAGTCAAGACGGCTCGATCGTACGTTGCAGGCTAAAAATTGGAGACAACATGTCTAAGATGAAGACCAACCGGGGCGCTGCCAAGCGTTTCCGCCGGACGGCCAAGGGCGGTTTCAAGCGTGGCCAGTCCTTTCGCAATCATATCCTCACGAAGAAAAGCTCAAAGCGTAAGCGTCAATTGAGCATGACGGCTCGGATCGCTGATAGCGATCAGAAGAGCGTTCGTCGTTTGCTTCCCTACAGCTGAGGAGATTGAAAAATGGCAAGAGTTAAGAGAGGCGTAGTCGCCAAGGCACGCCACAAGAAAGTCCTCGACAAAGCCAAGGGTTACTACGGTGCCCGCAGCAAGGTATACCGGGTAGCGAAACAGGCGGTGATCAAGGCCGGCCAGTACGCGTATCGCGACCGGCGCCAGCGCAAGCGGCAGTTCCGGGCCCTGTGGATCACGCGCATCAACGCGGCCGCTCGTTTGCACGGGATGTCTTACAGCCGATTGATCAATGGTCTGCATCGCGCAGAGATCGATATTGATCGCAAAGTGCTGGCAGACATCGCGGTACACGATCCCGAAGCATTCGGTGCGATCGCTGAGCAGGCGAAGGCCAGCCTGGCTGAAAGCTAGGTCTTTGAGGTTCGGCTAGAGCGAACCTCGAGTGGTGTCCATGCAGGCATTGAGCGATTTGATTCAGAGCGCGGGATCCGAGATCGATTCCGCCGGCGACCTGAGCGCGTTGGACGCGGTCAGGGTGACCTATCTTGGCAAAAAAGGTGCGTTGACTGTCCGTGCCAAGGAACTGAGTCAGCTACCTGCCGAGGAGCGCCCGGCGGCGGGTCAGGAAATCAATCGCGCCAAGCAGGACGTCCAGCAGCGTATCAATACCCGACGCGAGGCGCTCGAGGACGAAGCGCTCGCCCGGAAGCTCGTCGATGATGCCATCGATGTCACTCTGCCGGGGCGCGGCTATGGCCTCGGTGGACGTCATCCGGTCTCGCGGGCTATGTCCCGCATCGAGAGAATCTTTCGCAACGCCGGATTCGGCGTTCGCTCCGGCCCGGAAATCGAAGACGATTATCACAATTTCACGGCGCTCAATATTTCAGAAAACCATCCGGCCCGCGCAGAGCACGACACGTTTTATTTTCCGGGCGGCATGCTTTTGCGAACACATACCTCGCCGGTGCAGATTCGCTCGATGAAAGAGGAGGGCGTGCCCATCCGGATCATCGCGCCTGGTCGTGTCTATCGATGCGATTCGGATCAGACCCATACACCCATGTTTCATCAGGTGGAGGGGCTCGTCATCGATCGCAATGTCAGTTTTGCGAATCTGAAAGCCGTCCTGCACCAATTCGTCGAGACCTTCTTCGAGCGTGATGCAGAGTTACGTTTCCGGGCATCTTATTTTCCATTCACCGAACCCTCCGCCGAAGTAGACGTGCTTTGGGAGAAGGGCAAATGGCTCGAGATTCTCGGCTGCGGCATGGTGCACCCGAATGTGCTGAGTAGTGCGGGCGTCGATCCCGAGGAGTTCACGGGCTATGCCTTCGGTATCGGTATCGAACGGCTGGCGATGCTTCGCTACGGCGTGAATGACCTGCGCACCTTTTTCGACAACGATCTGCGATTCCTGCAGCAATTCCATTGATGCGGGTCCTTTCGCTATGAAGTTTGCAGAGACATGGTTACGCGAATGGGTCGATCCGAAGCTCGATACGGAGGCATTGGGGCACAAGCTGACAATGGCTGGCCACGAGGTGAACAGCATCGAGTCACAGGGTAGTGGGCTCACTGGAATCGTCATCGCGGAAGTCTTGGCAGTCGCCAAGCATCCGCATGCGGACCGGCTGAGCGTGTGCCAGGTATCGACCGGCAAAGGCAAACCGATTGAAGTTGTCTGTGGCGCGTCGAATGTCGTCGCCGGCATGAAGAGTCCACTGGCGTCTCCCGGCGTTCGCTTGGCCGATGGGACGAAACTGCGTCGCTCGAAGATACGAGGCATCGTGTCCAACGGTATGTTGTGTTCCGCGATCGAACTGGGACTCGGTGATGAGGCGGACGGTATCATCGCATTGCCAGACGATGCGCCGACGGGGGCGGAGTTATCGGCATACCTCAAGCTGCCTGACAACATATACGACCTCGACCTGACGCCGAACCGGGGGGATTGCTTCAGCGTTCTCGGCATTGCGAGAGACGTCGCGGCGATGACGGGCTCGAAGCTGACCCCGCCGGATATGCCGCAGGCTTCGGTGACGATCGACGACACCCATCCGGTCGAGATTAAAGATGCATCTGCCTGTCCCCGATTCGCCGGCCGCGTAATTCGCAATATCGAGCCGAACGCAACGTCGCCGATATGGATGACCGAGCGGCTGCGGAGAAGCGGGCTCAGGCCGATACACCCGGTAGTCGATGTCACCAACTACGTCATGCTGGAACTGGGGCAGCCGCTGCACGCCTATGATCTGGGACTGCTAAATGGGACTATCCGGCCGCGATTCGCCAAAAAAGGCGAAAAAGTCACCCTACTGGACGGAAAAGAGCTGAATTTGGCCAAGGACACGCTCCTGATTACCGACGACAGCGGCCCGATCGGCCTCGCTGGCATCATGGGCGGGCTCAGTACGGCCGTCTCCGAGGAGACCAGTGATGTCTATTTTGAGGCTGCATTCTGGCCGCCATCGGTCATTGCCGGCCGGGCGAGATCCTATGGACTTCATACTGATGCGTCACTGCGGTTCGAACGCGGTGTGGATCCGGACGGACAGGCACGTGCCGTTGAACGGGCAAGCGAATTACTTGTCGCGATTTCCGGCGGCGACGCCGGGCCGTTGACGGATATTGTCGACGCAAAACACCTGCCGTCCGCGTCGCCGATTTCGCTCCGACGGGCACGGCTGGAAAGAGTGCTCGGCACGAAAATTCCCGACGAAAGAGTTGTCGAAATTTTGAGCAACTTGCAGCTCGGCGTCGAGCAAACTGACGACGGTTGGCAGGTGAATATACCGAGTTTTAGATTCGATCTTGAGATCGAGGACGACCTTGTCGAGGAAGTCGCCCGGATTTACGGCTACGACTTGATCCCCGAGACTACCGCAACGGCGGAATCGCCGCTTAGATCGGTTACCGAATCAAAAATCGACATCGAACTGGTCGCGGCGTCGCTGGTTGCACGCGATTATCAGGAAGTAATTACTTACAGTTTTATTGATGCAGATAACAATCGGCGATTTAGCGGGGAAGATTCTGAACTCGTTTTAAGCAATCCCATCTCAAGTGAAATGTCGGTGATGCGCGCCTCTTTATGGCCGGGAATGATCGCTTCCGCTTCGGCAAACGTTGCCCGCCAACAGGAACGCGTTCGCTTTTTTGAAATCGGAAAGTCATTTCATGGCACGTTGAAAATGCCGTTGGAAGTAGTCCGCGTGTCCGGACTCGCCATTGGTTCCGCGATGCCGGAGCAGTGGGGAGGAGCCGCGCACAGCGTTGATTTTTTTGACATAAAATCAGATATCGAAGCGCTGTTACAGATGGCCGGTAATGGCGCACAGATTGAATTCGAGGCGTCGAGTCACGTTGCCTTGCAAGCCGGCCAGGCTGCAAATATTGTGCGTGACGGTCAGCTTATTGGTGTTGTCGGCAAGTTGCATCCTGCGATCGCGAAATCATTCGATCTGAACAAGGACGTAATACTTTTTGAATTAGATGCGGCGCTGGCGTTCGCTTCTGATGTTCCGAAGTCGACTGTTGTGTCAAAATTTCCAGCGATACGACGCGACATTGCAGTTGTCGTTGACGAAAATGTTGCGGCAGGAGATTTGGTCAAAGTTGCCGCTTCGGCGGCACCGGATCTTATTCGGAGTGTAACAATATTCGACGTATACCAGGGCCCAGGGATAGAAGCGGGGCGAAAAAGCATTGCTTTAGGCTTGATTTTGCAGGAAACATCCCGCACCCTTACCGACGAAGATGCGGATTCAGTGATGGACACAGCAGTACGCAATCTGCAGCGAGAATTCGCAGCTGAGCTAAGAGACTAGTACCGATGGCACTGACAAAAGCAGATATGGCGGAATCCTTGTTCAACGAGCTAGGATTGAATAAAAGAGAGGCGCGCGAACTGGTCGATTTATACTTTGAAGAACTGCGAGCGTCTCTCGCGGTAGGGGAGCAGATCAAACTTTCTGGATTTGGGAACTTTGATCTTCGGGATAAAAACGAACGTCCAGGCAGGAACCCGAAAACGGGGGAAG
>CAYLSX010000156.1:0-5010 GCA_964386685.1 uncultured Woeseiaceae bacterium
ATGTCATCGTTGCGTACGAAGGGGTTGCCGCCCTGGCCACCCTGCGCGTGACACGAGCCACAGCGGTTGGTGCCCTGGATGTTGTCCCAGACATTGAGTTTGAACGCTTGTACTTCCGCGGTCGCCGGAGGCGGCCCGTTATAAGTAGACGGGGGCGTCACGTTCGTAATCGGGTTATCCGTTGTCGCGGCGCCGCCGCCACAAGCCGCGATCGCCAATAGCGACAGACCGGCAAAACCTAAGCGCATCTTTCGCGTGGCCGGGGTCATAGCAATTCCTCTTGCTTTAGTCATTGTCGATGTCTCCCTACTGGCCCATGCAATAGACTGCAGCATCGGCGAATGCTCGCTTCATGCTGTAGGTGTTGCCTGCCCTAAATGTGCTAACCATTGTGGCGACCTGAGCCCGGTCACTGGCATCTTCCGGCTCTCTCAGGCACACAGCTCTGAAAACTTTCTTGACCTGGCAGCTGGCGAACGCAACGCTGTTGCCAAGTTCCATGCCGAGCGACTTCGCGCCATTGCCGGTTCCAGGAAGACTCGAATCCCATCCGAGATACTGGTTCTGACCTGCTCGCCAATAATTCATCCAGCTGTCGTCAGTCGATACGTATCCGAACGTGAAGTTGTCTTCGTTGTTGAAGTACTTCGGCTGCACCGTGCCATTCGTATATTCGATGTTGCCGCTTGCATCGTTGTAGTTGTAATAAGCGAATGCGCCCGCCATGGGGTCCATGCCGCTATGACAACCAATGCAGTTGTTGAGGAACAGGCGGCTGTCACCACCGGGGCTCCGACTAACGTCCTGCCGAATTCGATCCGGAGAACGCGTGACGTCGTGAACCTGCTCCATGTCATTGCACATGTGGTTCAACATCGTGAAACGAAACATCGCGCGGTTGGTACCGGCGATGAAGAATGCTTCGGCCGCACCGCGAGATGTCATGATGCCGGCGGTTGCGGGGCCCGGCACACTGCCAGGCAAGCTGGACTGAACGCGCTGTTGCAGGACGGCCGTGCTGCTCAAGTCCAGGCTTTGCGATTCCATGTCCGCATAGTGTTGATTGCTGGAAGCGGAATATCCTGATATCGGCAATCCACCTGCGCCTACATAGAGCATGTCTGCAGACAACAGCGTATTAAACGGAACCTCGTCACGGATCATGCCGATGACGGTCGCGATATAGTCATTCATTGGAACGAATACCGACTGGTCGCGGTTGGTCCACGGCGCCGCGAAGTTCTTCAATGTCACATTGTAGAAACTCGGGTTGTCCATGGCGGTATATGCCGCGGCAAGCGGATTGTTGTTCTGGAACGGATCAACATCCGTTTCCATTGAAACAAGCACTGCATCGGCCGGCGGTACGCCAGCCAAGCGATCATGAATGCGCTTTGCCTGTTCACGCGGGCCAGCTTGAGCGACAGAAACGAGCCCTGCACTCACCAGTCCAACGAGAAGCATGCGAGTAAATTTTCTTGTCCACGTCCTGTTTTTCATAATGACCCTGCTCATAAGTAATACGATTTAACAGCGTGCTTCATGCAAAAAAACTTTCGCAATGTCATTCCGACGTTGCGCTGTTACTTTGAGAGCTGGAGAGTTGACGTTTACGAAGTCGTTGTCCGTCTGCTCCTGGCAGCTCCGCTATCTGTTTGCTTCACGTTTAAAACCTGAAGCATCAAGACCGGTGGCTTTGCGTAGTCGCCTTAAAACCTCTCGCGACCTTGCCCTTTATCAGAAGTCCCTGTTGTTTGAATTTCTTCCGTGAACACTGTGTTCGCAAACAGACGGACTTACTCTAAAAATTGTGCCTGAAGGTTTTGAAAATCACCGTGAATACATTCACAGTCTCTTAATCTCGCAACGTTTCAGGCTTCTTACTCACTCGGTCCTCAGGTATATAAAGCAAGTGCTGTGCCAGTATTGGAAAAACGTCACAATTTCCTTAATAAATAAAATCAAATCAGTGACTTAGATACCAACGGACAAGGCGCTATAGATACGAGATATGTCAAGTGATTGTCTGCACTTGTGCACGCTGATTATGACCAAAGCGCATAAACCACTGATTCGACACGGCTGCGGCGCTGTCGCGGAAAGCAGACGCATTCGTCAGTAACCGACACACGTTTACAACAGGCGGATTTGCGTTATCTGGACGTTCGGAAAAGTTTGTTGTTCCGCAGACACGATTTTTTCGCGATGTCTTTAACAAAATTTCCGCGATGGAACCATTCGAAAGTTTTTTTCGTGTTTTGTTTTTGAATGCGATCGATTTCGAACGAATGTGAAAGACTTGTACGGCAACACTTTGCGCGCAAGAAGGTATGTCTTACCGCAAGCAGTGTCGTTCTTTCGAGACATTACATTGCGATATTTCCTTCTCTTATACTGATTTCAGTTTCTTGCAGGAGCAAGAAGGAAAGCGACTACGAAGCACAATGACGCTTTGGCTCGGTGCCTTGTCGACGCCGGTTTTTTTGTGATCGCGTTAACGGTTCCGAGGGTGATTCGCGTCCACTATTAGACGTTACTTAAATAGTGGGGTAGTGCGCATCCTGAAAATGGATTGACTCTTGCGCGCAACCGAGGAAACAGGCTTCGGGCCCCAGGATTTAAGGATTGAGGTGAGTACTTATGAACACGCTATCGCAGGACATACGGAAAGGATCCGGCAAAGCAATGACACGGTTGGGCGTGTCTCTTGCGGCTGTGGTTCTGATTGTCGGTTGCAGCAGCGGTGAGGGCGTACAGCTCGGGACCGGCCAGGATCCGGATCCGGTAATTGTCGATTTCCCGATAGCATTTGTAAAAGCGCCGCTGCCTTTGGATGACCAGGGCGTACTTGTGCAAGACGACGTTCGTGAACGCATTAGATTCAACATCGGCGCCGACCTCTATTTTCGCGACCGCGCCTCACCGAGCGCAGACGACGTCAACATCACGGAAAGTGTGCTCATGGGCATCGGCGACGTACGCGACGTCGAGATTTCCTATGATGGCTCGAAGCTGCTTTTCGCAATGCGCGGGCCTGCCGACCTCAACCTGGACCTGGATGACGATGGCCAGCCGACTTGGAACATCTGGGAATATGAATTTGCGACGGACATGCTTAGACGTGTGATTCCGTCAGATCTGACTTCCGAAATTGGTCACGATATTGCGCCACATTACTTACCCGATAACCGAATCATGTTTTCGTCGACTCGCCAGCTGCGCTCAAACGCGGTATTGATCGACGAGGGTAAGCCCCAATTTGCAGCAGTTGACGAGGACCGCAACGAGTTTGCGTTTGTCCTGCATGTCATGAATTCCGACGGCTCGAGTATCCAGCAGGTTTCTTTTAATCAGAGCCACGATTTCGATCCGGCAGTCCTGTCCAACGGACAAATCGTTTTCAGTCGTTGGGATCACATGGGTGTCAACGACGTTGTGAATTTGCACCGCATGAATCCGGACGGTTCAGGTCTTGAGTTGCTTTACGGTCAGAACAGCCACGATACCGGCACAAACGGTGAGATCGTGCAGTTCCTGCAACCGCGTGAACTCGAGGACGGCCGCATCATGGCACTGATACGCCCGTTCACCGATACGGCCGGCGGCGGCGACATTTTCGTCATCGATACGCCGGTTTACCTCGAGAACACACAACCGAACAAGGACAATCCGGGCATGGTAGGGCCGGCCCAGTCATCGGCGACCGTAAATAATGTATCGACGTTGGCGGGCGTTCCCTCCGCTGGCGGCCGTTATGCGTCCGTATATCCGATTCAGGACGGCACGGGCCGCATGATCGTGAGCTGGAGCCAGTGCCGGGTCGTCGAAAACCTCCTCGAGGTGCCTTGCACGCCTGAGCGGCTGGCTGACCCCCTGGTGGTGGAAGCAAACCCGGTCTATGGCATCTGGATCTATGATCCGCGAGACAACACGCAGTTACCGGTTGTGCCACCCGAGGCAGGTTTCATTTTCCCCGAAGTGGTTGCTGCAGATCCGAGAACCGCGCCACCTGTAATTCTTGATGGCTCATCTGACTTTCCGATGGATCCGAACCTGGTGGCAGAGGGCGCCGGCATACTACATATTCGAAGCGTTTACGATTTCGATGGTGTTGCCGTCGCTAACATCGATGCGTTGGCCGATCCGGGACAAACGACGGCGGACCAAAGACCGGCTCGCTTCCTGAGGTTGGTCAAGGCTGTGTCGCTTCCGGATGAGGACACGCTCAACATCGATATTCCGAATACCGCATTCGGACGCAGCACGCAGCAGGGCATGAAAGAGAGTCTCGGAATCACAATGGTTGAGCCGGATGGTTCCGTCATGGTGAAGGTACCTGCGAACGTCGCATTCGCGGTCAGCGTACTTGATGCCAACGGTCGCCGCATAACGGCCAGACACCAGAACTGGATGCAGGTGCGTCCGGGGCAGCTGTTGGAATGCAACGGTTGCCATGTCGCACAAAGCGGCGTTTCACACGGTCGTGGCGATGCTTTCAATTCCGCCTGGGCGGGCGCGCAGAATGCCGGCGGCTTCCCGAATACCGATCCGTCGATGTTGGTCGAGAATCTTGGCGACACGATGGCGTACACCCGCGCGTTTAATTCTTGTTTGAATGACAATTGCTCGTCGCTCAATCCCTCAATCAATGTCGAATTTACCGATGTCTGGACCGATCCGGCCGTGAGAGCCCTGGATCCGGATATCAGCTATTCATATATCGATTTGACGACTCCCGCGCCGCTCTCGCAGGCATCTGATTTTTGCCTGACGCAGCCCTGGACTACGCGCTGCCGCATCGTTACCAACTACACGATGCACGTACATCCGATCTGGGAGGCCACACGGGCCATACTGGATGTGGGCGGCAACGCGGTTCTGGACGCCAATGGCCTGCCGATGACCAACTGTCTCGGCTGCCATACGCCCGCTGACGCTGCGGCCGCCATACGCGTCCCGGCCGGTCAGCTCGATCTGAGCGGCCTGCCGTCGCCGGACGAGGCGGATCAC
>CAYLSX010000157.1:0-4959 GCA_964386685.1 uncultured Woeseiaceae bacterium
CTGTGAGGCTATTCCACATTAATAAAAGTCTGTATAGTGTTGAATTATAATATAAAAATAGGGATTCCTATTCCAATCGCAGTCTAAATGAGACTATGTGACTTCACATATTTACCCCGCGGATTGAGAACTCTGTCCTTTTCTCATATGCAGAAGTGAATAATCTATGAGGTTGGCGCGCTGACTTAAGGATTGCGGCAATGCCCATCGAACCCACACAGACAATGATGCTCATCGTAGCCGGTGCGTTTCTGTTGGGCTATATCGTGGCTAAAGTTGCTGGTGCCATCGGCCGGCGCTTTAAAGCGACAGATCGGGATCCACGCGACGATCGAATCCGCTCTATGGAGGCGGAACTTCGCATCGCGAAGGGCGAGGTTGAAAAGTTAGCGGGCGCGCTCGAGGAACAGGAAAAGGAAGTCGCCAAGGCGCAGGCACTCATCGAGGAGAAGGATGAGGTTTCGCTGAAGAAAACCGGTGTTATCGAAAAGCTGAGTTCTGATCTCAAGGAATCGGTCAAGAAAACCCGCGAATTACGCTACGAACTGACGGACAGGGCGACCGAAAACGTCAAGTCAGAAGACAAACTTCGCGAAGTCGAGACTGAGCTGGAAGTCGCTCAGGCATCCAGCGAAATGATCACCACCGGCGTCCTTGACTACGATATGGCGCCAAACAAAGAAGACACCGGCAAGCGGCGTCGTAAGGAAGACAAGGCGCGGCGCGCTACGGACATATTCAAGTCCGGCACCTAAGCCAGCGATGTCACCGGGCTGTACAAGTCTGGTCGCCGGTCCCGAAATAATCCCCAGCCAGCCCGTTCTGCGACGATGCGATCGATATCGAACGACGCAACGATCACTTCCTCCGCGTCCCGGCTCGCCTGGCCGACCATGCCACCGGTCTCATCGGTAATGAAAGAAGAGCCGTAAAACGTGAGCTCGCAGGACTCGCCGGTCTCCACGCCGATGCGATTCGATGCAATCACCGGCACCATATTGGCTGCAGAGTGACCTTGCATCACTCGGCACCAATGGTCCCGACTATCATCACCAGTTACCGGCTCACTACCAATCGCAGTCGGGTAAAACAGAAAATCCGCGCCCATTAGCACCATGCTGCGGGCAGCTTCCGGAAACCATTGATCCCAGCAAATCGCCACACCAATTTTCGCGTAACGCGTGTCAGCGACCTTGAAACCTGTATCGCCCGGTGAAAAATAAAATTTCTCCTGATACCCGGGCCCATCCGGAATATGAGATTTACGATAATGGCTGACGACACTGCCATCGGCATCGATCACCACCAGTGAATTAAAGTAAGCACGATTGGCTTTTTCGAAAAAAGAAACTGGCAGGACAACTTGTAACTCCTTCGCCAGTGCCTGCATTTTTTCGATGACTCGCGAGTCATCGACCGCTTCGGCCATCGAGAAATATTTCGGATCCTGATCCTTGCAGAAGTAGGGCGTCGCAAACAGTTCCTGAATCAGAATAATCTGCGCACCGTCCTTGTGCGCTTGCCTGATCAGCGCCTCGGCTTTTGCGAGATTTTTGTCGATATCCCAACCGCAAGCCATCTGTGTGGCTGCTACAGTTACGGTTCGTGTCTTGCCTGTTTTGGACTTGCTCATGATGTGCTCATCATACCTGCGCCCTTACGGCCGATACCAGATGGGTGACGACCAGGCCATTTCCTGAATCACCTTGGGTATGGCCGAGTCTGCATCGCAAACTGCAGGGCGCTCGGACTCATCGAGTCGAAGGCAGTCCAGCAAGCTCCAACGCGGACTGGGATTCTCGACGGCGCGCAAGTAGTAGTAGGCGGGCGCGTCCGCATCGAAATCTGGATCCCGAAAGACGCTACAGAGTTCCGAGTGACCCTCGCCATATCGCTTACCGGTGGTTAGTTCGACACCGGCACCGTTATCCGGCGAACCGGCAACGGTGTACACCTTGAAATGTTTACGGCTGTCGTCGTCCAGCCAACCCTTGACGATCTGCAGCTGCTGGAGTGGGGCGGATTCAATGGTGTCGGCACTTGCCATGGCGAGAAACACCGGGCCGTCCTCGGCGGGCTCGCCGCTGAGATCTCCCCCCATCGGCACGCCGCCGGCGTAGGCGAGTTCCAGAATATTGTCACTCTCGCAAAGATCTGCCGCATAGTCCCATGCTGCGAAAAACCGTGGTTCAATGCGCGGCCCGCTCGTACCGAATACTTCCTTTCGTTGCAGCGCTTCGAAGATGGCATCACGCGAGTTCTCCATGGCCCAGACGCCCGCCAGCCCGCCAGGGTTGCCCTCGATTCCGGTGGTCAACAGTCCACGCATCAATCGTTCCTGTGAGGTCGCTTCCCTGGATACATGGCCGCCGTAGTTTTGTTCGTCCGTCGCGCCAGGCGTTGACGAGTGTGTATCGGTACTGGCGATCACGCCCAGTTTGGCGCTATTGACGCCGAGTTCGCGCTCGTCTTCGAGCCCCCTCAGCAGATTCGAGCGCAGGAAATCTGTTTCGTGTACGCAGCCGCCGCCTAACATGCCATCGGCACCGGTGCTGTCGCCGCACTCGTCGGTTGTTACCTCTACGCTTTGCCGTTGCAACTGACCGGCTTGATCGCCGATTCGTATGGTTGTTCGTGTTTGGCCGATTCGTCGCACGGCTTCAACGTCACACAGTTTGTCTGGTTCCCCGTAAATAGCAGCGAGACCATTGATACATTCTGAATTGCCCTTGTGCTGAAACATTTCGATGACGGGCTCGTTTGCAAGGCGCGCCTCTGCATGTTGTCGTTTGTCGTCGCTACTGATTTCTTCATCGTGGTTGTGATCGCCGCCGAGCGGTGTGAACATACGGCCGTTTGACAGATTGCTGTTGTGTGGAATCGTGACCCAGGAACAACCGTCCGTCTCCGGACAGCTCGCATGCAACTTTTCCCAAAGCATTTGATCACGTGGTGCCTCGACGTAGGTAACGGGCACCTCCGGCACGACATTGTTTCTGAAGATCACATTGCGATGAATATTTGAGAGACCCGGCGTGCCTGTGTATTCATAACCGATGAAACTCGTAAATTCACACTGCGAGCTTCGGTCGTAGGCATTTTCGGCCGCGCTAATCATTTCCTGCCACGGTCCTTTGGCCCATTCGACACACAAGGCGCCGTCGTCGCCACACAGTGCCGGAGCGCGTTGTGGATCTTCCATGTTGACGATGGTCCCCAGCATCAACAATCCCTGGCGCTCACTGGAGCGGTATCCGTGACAAAAGACGCTGTTGTATTTCGGTGAATCCGGCGTACGGCAAAGTGCACGCTCACCGAGAAATTCGCCGTGGTCTGTAACAGAGACAAAATCCAGCGGCCGCTTCAGCTTGATCGTCCCGACGGCGTTGCCGTCTTCGTCCAGCGGGAAGAAGGGGATAACTTCACCTTTCGCGAAACGATTCGCATGGTCCGGATAGGTCTCGAGGCTGTTTGCCGCGGCATCGAAAGAGTAGGCCGAGTGCACGTGCAGATCGCCGAACAATGCCTGCCGGGTATCGCTGTAGTCGTTGCAGGGCTCGCGATCTTCGGTATAGCTGACCAACCGTGGTCCCACGTCCACCGAGGCATCTTTATCCGACGGCGCGCATGAAATAGTCAATAAAATCAATGATATATATTGAAATAGCGTCGACATCGCCTGTTTTTTCATTATTCTTCTTCTTTCCTTGGCCAGATAAGCGGAAACCAGTCCTCACGCAGCCTGTCGCCGTCGTCCTGGCTGATGTCCGGAAAATTCGGAGATGTACGTCCCGAACGCCGAAAGTACCGCACATCGTCACCGACTAGCCGAAAAGACAGGGTTCGATTGACGATATCGCTGTTATTTGCCTTCGCACCATGAATTGTCTTGAAGTTGAACGCAACGGCGTCGCCTGGCTCTGTTGCCCAAGTCCTGATCTCATAGCCGCCATTGTCGATATCAGGAATATCCATAAAGCTGCTGTCGTCAACGTAAAAATCGTCCAGCGTCGACCAGCTTGTGGGGCGAATTTCTTTCGGCAATTTGTGGGATCCCACCACACAGCGCAGCGACGCGTCTTCCTCTCTGGCCTCGAGCGGGATCCAGAAACTCACCGTTTGCAGACCACTAACGCAGTAGTAGGGCATGTCCTGATGCCAGGGCGTCGCCGTTGCCGCGCCGGCATCTTTCTGCAGATAGTGATCGTGAAAGAACTGCGCGGAGCTGGACTGCATCAATTCAGCCGCAATCTCTCCGATATTAGAATCCACGACGAATGCGTGAAACTCGGGAATGCGCTGCCAATTGCAAAAATCCTCGAGAAATCGTCCAGTCCTTTCATCTCCATGGACTAATGCTCGACTGCTTGCGGAATTGGCGTTTGCGTCGGCACCCTTACGGAGTACGGGAATCCAATCCGCAAACACCCCTCGCAAACATACGGCACCGTCTTGCTGATATTGGTCGATCTTATCGCTGACTGCCTGAATGACGTGACCTCAAAACCCCGGCATTACCATCCTATCAGGCGATAATAGCGTCAATATCGATTGTTCGATCGCCAATTGTGAGGAGGTGACGCATGAGTATTTTGGAATTGGGCGCCCTGGGAGAATTTCTGGGATCGATCGCTGTACTGGCCACATTGGTCTATCTGTCCGTTCAAATTCGGCAAAACACCAAAAGCATGGATGAAAGCAAAAAACTTGCACTTGCCCAGACCTATCAAGTGAGATCGGATGCGTTGCAGATGATGCTGGTTCACGCGGCCGATTCGGAACATATTGGGCCAATCATCACCAAATTGACCGGTGCCGGGTATCCTGAGGATATCAGCGCCCTCGATAGTCTTTCGAACCTCGAGCGGCAGCGCTTTCGTCTGTGGCAGATTGCTCAGGAAACCCACTGGGACAATATGTTCTTTCAGTATCAGCAGGGATTTATCGATGAAGAATATT
>CAYLSX010000158.1:0-4910 GCA_964386685.1 uncultured Woeseiaceae bacterium
GAGGAGAGCTAATGGGTATCTGGTCTCAAGCGAGCGAAATGGCGGCACAGACGCCACAGGAAAGAAATCGTTACGTCGATTTCTTGCGGGCGGTGTCGATTCTCGTCGTCATCGTCGGGCACTGGCTCATCGCTACGGCGTATTACGTCGACGGTGTTCTGACACCCGGACATCTCCTGAAGGTTCAACCTCAGACACAATGGCTGACCTGGATTTTCCAGGTAATGCCGATCTTTTTTATCGTCGGCGGCTACGCGAACGCTGTGTCGCTTGAGAGCGCAAGGCGAAAGAATATCGCTTATGCAGGATGGCTGGCCGCGCGGCTGAACAGGCTGGTCGGTCCCTTACTTACATTGATAATTGCATGGGGTGTGATCTCGTTGACCATGCGCCTGTCGAACGTCAGCACCGAGGTCGTGCAGTTAGCATCTCAAGCCGCTCTGATACCGACCTGGTTTCTCGCTATCTACATCATGGTTGTAATTCTTGCACCGGTGACATACCAGCTCTGGCGCCGACTTGGATTTGCATCCTTTTGGATCTTTGCCGCAGCAGCCGGCATCTCGGACGTCGCCTTCTTTGCCGCAGACATACGTTGGCTGGGTTGGGGCAACTATTTCTGGGTGTGGCTCGCGATTCATCATCTCGGCTTCGCGTGGCGGGATGGCCGGATGGGCAGCGCACGGACTTTGATCATTTACGCCGGGTTTGCTTTTGCCGCGCTGTACTTGCTGATATTCAAAGGCCCGTACCCGCTGGCAATGGTCGGTTCGCCAGATGAGGGATTAAGTAATTCCGCACCGCCAAAAATAACTTTGCTGGCGCTCGGAATATTTCAGTTCGGACTTCTGCTGGCGCTTGAGAATCCAATGAGGCGCGCACTCGCGAGTTTGAGGCTGTGGACCGCGACGGTGCTGGTGAACAGCATGATCATGACCGTGTACCTGTGGCACATCACAGTGATGGTCGTATTCATTGCCCTGCTTTACCTGGCGGGCGGGTTCGGACTGGGTGTAGAGCCCGGAACAACAGAGTGGTGGTTATTGCGACCGGTGTGGATCGCAGTCTTGCTGGCCTTGTTGATACCCGTTGCATTGCCCCTGTCGGCACTGGAGCGCCGAGGGCGCAGCGCGGAATCGGCCATTCCATCTCCGTTCAGGCAGATAGGCGGTGCAATGATGATCTGTCTGGGTGTCGCACTGTTGGCCATGTCCGGTTATGGAGGTGGGCCGCTTCCCAGGCTGGCTATAGGTTCGATGGATCTGGATGTCGGCTCATTCTTACTGGTCATTGTTGGTGCCGGCATCAGCGGTCTGTTGCCCAATTTCAGGTCAAGATAAACTAACTAACGTAAAGTTTGGATTCTAATTGGTCACGGTGCCATAACCGTTTTCAACCCGGTCATTATCGAATCCACCAGATCATCCGCGTAGGGAATCATCTTCACCAGGTATTCCTTCGCGTCTTCCAGTGTCACATCGCCATGGAAGTCGATCAGTGCAGCGTGATAGCGCCTTGCTTCCTCCATGTTGTCAGTCAGTGCGCTGGCCGAGATAAGAAACAGTACGATGGGTGGCCACTCTATAAAACTGATCTTTCGAAGTTTTTTCAGCGCCTCGTCGTAGTCGCCGTTGTGGAGATCAGCCGCGCTAAGAAAAAAGTGGTAGTAGTCGGGATAGTGGGGATTCAGTATCTTGGCTTTTTCCATCAACGCCACACCACGTTGCCACTCTCCGGCCAGCAAAGTATAGGCACCGATCAATCCCAGAGTGGTGCCGTCATTGGAATTAAGGTTGAGTGATTTCTCTGCCTCGGCGAAGAATAGGTCCTTTTCACCACTGAAATAATGTACTCGCGATAGTAGCCAATGGTTGTGGTAGTTGGCTGGCGCTAGTTCCATGCCGCGGCGTGCGGCATTGAACGCGCGCTCCATGGAGTCAGGTAACGGGTTATAGCCGAAGATGACTTCGTCGGTGTAAATCCAGGATAGGTGCGACCATGCCTGGTCGAACTCTGGATCCACTTCAATCGCCTTTTCCAGGCTCTCGCGGGCGCGCAGGTGATACTCCTCAGACAGATATTTGTCGTAGGCGAGAGCCACGGACAGACATTCGTATGCATCAAGGCTTTCTGTCGGGCGATGTATGTTCTTCTCGGTCTCCGACGAATAGATTACGCCATGCAAATCACTCAGGGTTGCGACTATTTGTTCGCGAATATGATCCTGGACGTCAAACAAGTTAGTCGCCGTCAATTGCTTGTCGTACTTCGCCGACCACATTTGCTCATTGGTTTTGATGTCCGTGAGCTTTGCCGTCACACGCAACTGATCGGAGACCTTGTTGACCGAGCCCTGCAGAAAATATCGAACCCCAAGCTTTCCTCCCACCGCTTCCAAATCGAAATCCTTGTCGATTTCACTCGCGGTCGTGCCGCTGGAGACAACGCGCAAAGCGGAACATTGTGTGAGGCCGGTAACAATGTCGTTCGTCATCGCTTGAGCAAATAATTCCTGGTCCACGTTCGTGCTGAAGTTACTGAATGGAAGTACGGTAATCGAAGGACCGGACGGCAGGGCGAGGATCCCGCTATCTGAGCCTTCCGCATTGTCTTTTGACAGATTCTGGGTGCGCCTTATTCCGGCTGGTGTGAAGTCATAGGCCCAGGCAAGCAGGATCGCCACAGGAAAACCCAGAAACAGCAAGGTGGAGAACGCAGGGAGTATCCACTCGGGAGCGCTGTATATAGGGAGTATGAGATCCGCGGCCTGCAACAGAAGCCAGGCCGCTACGACATAGGTGGTACCTACCGTAAATACACTTCTACGACGCAGTTCTTTGAAGAGATTTGTCATCGAATCAGCAATGTACGGGTAATATTGGCACAAACAAAGCCTGCAATGACGGCGTTTTTGAACTCAACCGCAATCGAACCGAGTTGCCGCTTCTTCGATAACGGTTTGATACCCAAAAATTGCCGGCGTACCGCCCGTGTGTAGAAATACAAAGGTCCGCTTACTGGTGGCCTGTTTCGCTTGATGAATCATCCCGGCCATGGCCTTGCCGCTATACACCGGATCAAGTATCAGTGCCTCTGTCTGGGCGCCGGCAACAATAGCATTCGACGTTGCCTCATTCGACATGCCGTATCCCGGGGCGAGAAAGTCATCGGTCAAATTGATGTCGTTGTCCGCTACTTTTGAATCTGCTTGCAGCAACTCAGCTATGCCGTCACAAGTGTTATGGATGCGAGTTCGTTGGTTTGCGGCATCGCGCCGTACGCAAACGCCTGTAACACGAATGTTTGAACCGAGCGCCCGCAGGCCGAACAGTAATCCGCCATGTGTAGCCCCCGATCCCGATGCCACAATGATTTCGTCGACTGACAATGCTCCCTCTTCGATCTGACCCAGTAATTCCCGTGCTGTTACGACATAGCCAAGAGAACCCAGCGGCGGGTGTCCGGGAGCGAGTGGAATGATGTAGGGCCGACAACCTGAGTCTCGCAGCTCATCGGCGATGATTCCGAGCTGACGATCTGCGCCGGCTTCATCTTCGCCCTCGGGATATGAATGCAGCGTTGCGCCAAGAAGCTTGTCGACTAATACATTTCCTGAGTTCCGATAGTGAACGTCGTCTGTCGCTACTCTTTCTTCAAGCTGAATATGACAAGTCATGCCAAGCTTTCTGGCGCCGGCCGCCGCCGTACGCACAAAATTGGATTGCACGGCACCGGTGATCAGGATTGTGTCAGCGTTCTCGGCGCAAGCGGCACCCAGATAAAATTCCAGCTGCCGGACTTTATTGCCACCGAAAGCCAGGCCCGTGCAGTCATCTCTCTTCACCAGCAGGCTGGCACCTCCGCAATATTTCGTGAGATTCGGCATGGCATCTAACGGGGTTCGGCCCGAAAAGAGTTGGACGCGCGGAATCGATGCGATTCGGCCTAGCGTAGCGGGAAAGTCTTGCTTCGAATTCATTTCCTGTTTGTTACCCGACGAGCGTGGAGAAAAGAATAATCGCGGTGGCCGCAAGTATAAACACCAGCAACCGTCGAAAAATTTGTTCGGTCAATCGACTGCTGATCATTCGACCCACGATTATTCCAACAATCGTTGAAGGCGCGAGCATAGCGCTGAACTTGACTGTTCCCAAGCTGATCCCAGCCAATCCATACTGAAGCCCCAGAGCGACCATATAGGCGAATACAAACATGACCAGAATCGTGGCACGTATTACGTCCTTGTCAAAGCCCTTGCTCGACATCCACCCAGCCGGAACCGGTCCCGGCATGGCAAGGCTGGCACCCATAATCCCCGCTACGACTCCGATCGATACTTGCTCGGTGCTAGCTGCCGATTTCACCGGAGAACCAGCGGGCATGCTGTTACTGCGCACGGTTAGAAAAAGTGTAAGCATGACAGCAAGGCCGGCGAACGCCTTAAGCAAGGCAATATCCATTTTGAGAAAGATCAGTAATCCAAGAGGGGAGCCGATGATCAGGCCAACAAGCAGCCTCGCCAGCAATCGGCGATCTGCAAGCTGCCAGATTGACGGCGCTAGCATCATGGCAATTAAGAGATTTAAGATAATGCTGATTTGAATGGCCGAGCCATCGTTCAGAACTATCAACAATATCGGCCCGGCAATGACGCCGAATCCAATACCCGTAGCTGACTGTAATGCCGCGGCAGCAAAGACGGCCAAATTTAGAGCGATAAGTTCGAGGCTCACTGGGCTACTGCCGCAAGTCGTCGGAAGGAGTCGGATTGAAGCCAATGTCCGGGATGGGCTCCAGCTCGCCGTTGGCTTCCATCACCCTCACGCGTTCGAGCTGCGCCAACATGTCAGCCTCGATTTCTTCCACCATGGTTTGATATTCGGGCTCGTCTCGGATGGATTCCAGACTGA
>CAYLSX010000159.1:0-4882 GCA_964386685.1 uncultured Woeseiaceae bacterium
CGCGCGACGCGACCGTCAATGCCATCGAGCACGAAGGCGACAAATATCGCCGCGCCGGCATTCTGAAAATTACCATCGACCGCCGCGACAATCGAATAAAAACCGGCAATCAAGGCGCCCGTCGTGAACAGATTGGGTAGCAGAAAAATACCGCGTCGTGAAAAACTCGTCTTGGCCGGAGTCATCTGACGAGGCCTGCCTCAGGGGTGCGGCAGCTTTGCCAGAACATCAGTGCCGGCCGTGACGCGTTGGCCGATCTTGACCAGGACCCGGCTGGCAATGGGTAGCTGCACCTCCGCCAGGCGGGACAGTCTGAGATATGCGCAGCGTTGACCCTGCCCGACGCGCTCGCCGTAACGCAGAAACGCGAGTGGCGCGAGACCGAAGCGATGACCACGAAATTGCAGGACGACATCATCGTCCTCATCGGTGCGTATCCAGAGTCCGCTCGAGCCGTCGGTCACCTGCCGCTCTGGCGGCTCGCTGTGCAGGTCCATGATCTTGCCTTCGATCGGACAGCGCGCCGTGTAGGTCCCGAGGCTGTTGACGCGAATCACGATCCGGTGCGACTCGCGTTCCAGGGCGCCCTTGTCCGTTACGCCGACATCAATCACCACGCCATCGGCGGGGCTGACGACGCCAAGGGGCACGGCCGGCACTTGTCGCCTCGGGTCCCGAAAAACCAGATACAAATACACCAGAAGCAGCGCCGGAATGACCGCATAAAGAAGGCCCCAGAACTGAAAGACCCCGACGGTCACAAACGCCATTGCGGTGAGAAAGGGTATGCCCTCGCCTGCTACGAGGGGATTTCGTCGTTCCAATTCCGAGGTTTCCTGTTATCTCAAAATGCATTCGGGCTAGAATGTGCGCGCCTAGCCAAGGGGTGAGAATATACATGCGTTTTACGGAATTTGGACTGACAACCTTAAAAGAGATTCCAGCGGAAGCTGAGATCGTCAGCCACCAGCTCATGCTGCGTGCGGGTCTCATACGCCGATTGGCGTCCGGGTTGTTCACCTGGATGCCCATGGGATTGCGGGTTATGAAAAAAGTCGAACGCGTTGTCCGCCAGGAAATGGACAGGGCTGGCGCCCTGGAAATGGTCATGCCCGCCGTGCAGCCGGCCGAGTTATGGCAGGAATCCGGTCGCTGGGACCAGTATGGTCCGCTGCTTCTGCGCATGCAGGACCGCCACGAACGACACTATTGTTTCGGGCCGACGCACGAAGAAGTCATCACCGATATCGCCAGGCGTGAGTTCAGAAGCTACAAGCAGCTGCCGGTCAATTACTACCAGATCCAGACCAAGTTCCGCGACGAAATCCGGCCTCGATACGGCGTCATGCGCGCCAGAGAATTCATCATGAAGGATGCCTATTCCTTCGATATTGACGAAGCGTCAATGCAAGTCTCTTATCAAAAGATGCATGCCGCTTACACGGCCATCTTCGAAGGTCTGGGCCTGAAATTCCGCGTCGTCGATGCCGACAGTGGCGAGATCGGCGGCAACCGTTCGCAGGAGTTCCATGTTCTCGCCGACTCCGGCGAAGACGCAATCGCGTACAGCGACGAGGACGGTTACGCATCGAACGTCGAGACGGCAGCGACATTTGCTTCCGACGAGAGTGCTCCTCCGGCCACACAGGAATTGCAGAAGGTTTCGACACCGAACGCAAAGACCATCGACGACCTTGCGGATTTTTTAAAGGTGGAAGCATCTCAGACACTCAAAGTTCTGATCGTCGACGGCGACGATGGGCCGATTGCGTTGGCGTTGCGTGGCGATCACGAATTGAATGCGATTAAGGCGCAGAAACTTCCGGGCGTGTCCTCACCGCTACAGATGGCGGATGCCGGCACGATTCGCAAAGCGACCGGCTGTGACATCGGCTATGCCGGCCCCATCGACCTGGACATTCCAATTCACTTCGACCACGCGAGCCGACAGATGGCGGACTTCGTCTGCGGCGCTAACGAAAAGGACATTCACTATACGGGTGTGAATTTCGGCCGCGATATCGATTCGCCGGAGACCGTCGACCTCCGCAACGTCGTCGAAGGCGATCCGACACCGGGCGGCAAAGGAACCCTGTCTATCGCCCGCGGCATCGAAGTCGGCCACATCTTCCAGCTGGGCACCAAGTACAGCGTAGCCATGAAAGCGACAGTGCAGGACAAGGATGGCACCGATACGCCCATGGCGATGGGCTGTTACGGCATTGGCGTGACGAGAATAGTCGCCGCCGCGATCGAACAGAATCATGACGACAAGGGCATCATATGGCCCGAACAGCTCGCGCCATTCGACGTCGTTCTGGTTCCGATAAATATGCTGCGCTCCGAACCAGTACGGCAGGCGGCCGAGCAACTGTATTCGGAATTGAAGGACATGGGACTTGAGGTATTGTTTGACAACAGGGATGCGAGGCCCGGTGTCAAATTTGCCGATGCGGAACTATTGGGAATCCCGCATCGTCTCGTTATCAGCGATCGCGGCCTGGAGGCCGGCGAACTCGAATACCGGCACAGACGAGACAGCGAAGCACGCATGCTGAAACGTGATGCCGCTCTCGATTTGTTGCGGGAATCGTCGCTAAGCTAAGCCGTCATTAAACCTGGATCGAAGATGCGCATCGTTTCGATAATCTCGACACTACTGCTGTCACTGACGCTGAGCACGGTTGTTGCACAGGACGGACCGGACCCGGAACTCCGCGAACTTCTGCGCGCCGCGGCCAGTGAAGCCGACAGTTTTCCCGATCGCTTTGACGCACAGGTCTGGCTGAGCGATATGTCCGGAAGGCTTGAGCGGCAAGTCAAAGATCCGGAGGAACGAATCGAGATACTCAAGCGGGTGCATCATGAGGCGACACGGGCAGACGTCGCACCCGAACTCGTTCTCGCCGTCATCGATGTGGAAAGTAATTTCGATCGCTATGCGATTTCGGTGGCCGGCGCCCGTGGCCTGATGCAGATCATGCCGTTCTGGCTCGATGAGATCGGCAGACCGAAGGATAATCTGATTCACATCGACACAAACCTTCGCTTCGGCTGCACTATTCTTAAATATTATCTGGATATGGAGAAAGGCGACCTGAAACGTGCGCTGGGTCGCTATAACGGCAGTCTCGGCGGACGCAAGTATCCGAACAAGGTGCTCGATAAGCTCAGAAAGAAGTGGTATCGGGCCTAAGCCGCACTAAACCCGTCGATTTTCTGATAGTCCTCGTCTTCTTCCTGCACGCTACTGACCGACGCCATTCGCGGACCCTGCTGTAACCACGTTGCGAGCTTCTCGATCGCATCTTGCGAACCGCAAGCGAGGACCTCGACGCTGCCATCGGCCATGTTTCTCGCATAACCCGTGAGCGAGAGACCGACTGCAACATCGCGCGTACTATCACGAAAGAAAACACCCTGCACTCGCCCGCTAACAGCAAACCGGCGACAGCTTAAATGATCCGTATCAGACATGAATTGCGGCAGACTATTGTTGTTCGTCGCTGCCTTCGGAGACTTTGAGCGCTTTACGCGCTTTTTCCCTTGCGAGTGTTGCGTCACGACGTGCGGAACCATAGGCGCGTTCAGATAGGTTTCTTTGTGCACTGTCGAGGAAGGCTTCCGCTGCCCGCAGATCTTCGGCGGCATGATTTTCGGCGCCCGCTTCCTTGGCCGCAGCGATTGCTTGCCGTGCGTCGCTCATCTCCTGAACCGGTGCTGCGGTACCACATGCATAGAGCAACGCAAAAAGCGCAACGATGATGCCGCGCCCTAACCTGCCGTTTGTCCTACCGGCTATTCTGGTCGGATTTTTACTGCGCACCGTGGAAACCTAGCAAGCGCCAATGCACGCAGTCAAGCAAGGACAAAGGCCTGACGGCGTATTCTTCGCCTGATAGAGTGGCCGGGCGAAGATATCGACCAGGCATTGGACTGCTGGATATGAATATAACCATATATCACAACCCACATTGCTCTAAGTCTCGGAAAACACTTGAGATTATTCAGGAAAACGGCATAGAGCCCAAAATCGTCGAGTATTTGCAGCAACCGCCGGATGCGGCCAGGACCGAGCAACTGGCTGCGCTGCTCGGAATCGATGTCGCGGACATGTTGCGCAAGTCCGAGAGTGACTTCGCCGAGGCTGACGACCTGCCATCGCTCGAAGACAATGCGGCACTCGCGGCCTGGCTCGAAGATCACCCCAAAGTATTGCAGCGACCGATCGTGGTCGACGATGACCGCGACGTCGCCGTCATTGGTCGCCCACCCGAGAACGTGCTGGACCTGCTGAAAGAATGAGCAGCACGCGCGAGATACTCGTTCTTTACTACTCGCGCTACGGCGCTACCGAAGCGCTCGCGCGCGAGATCTGCCACGGCGTTGATACGGTAAAAGACGCTGCGGCAAGACTGCGTACTGTTCCGCCTGTCTCGACAGTCACCGAAGCCTCAGAAGATGCGGTCCCTGAAGATGGCCCTCCGTTCGCCACCCGCAAAGACCTGGACGAATGCGCCGGACTCGTCATGGGAAGCCCGACTCGATTCGGCAATATGGCGGCGCCGCTCAAGTACTTTCTCGACGGCACGGGAAGCGAATGGTTGAGTGGCACATTGACGGGCAAGCCGGCCGGCCTGTTTACATCGACTTCATCTTTGCACGGCGGGCAGGAATCGACATTGCTGACAATGGCAGTGCCACTTTTGCACCACGGCATGCTGATTGTCGGCCTGCCCTACACAGATCCAGTGCTGACCTCGACGACGTCCGGTGGAACACCCTATGGCGCCAGCCACGTAACGTGGAACAAGTCCCCGGATCAATTGACTAAAGACGAAATTCATCTGGCGCGTTCCCTGGGTGAACGTGTCGCGACCAT
>CAYLSX010000160.1:0-4880 GCA_964386685.1 uncultured Woeseiaceae bacterium
GCCGGAACGGGTCGTGTACTTTGCGGCCAGTTTCTTGCCCATGTCGTGGCAGGGAGGATTGAACTCCTCAACCATCAGCTCTGCTCCTGACGGAAACTTCAGCAATGTGCCTTTCGGCAGACGCGATAATTCCGGCAGCCCGGCGAGACAGAGGTTCGCCCCGAGATCAGTTGCGCTAGGTGGTTCTGTCAGGTCCATTGAGTCCTGGATTTCGGCCAGCTCCTCGATCGAAACGGCCGACCACTGGCGCTCGTTGCGCCGAATAGTACCCTCGGGCTGCTTGTCCCCCCGCCAGGTTCGCCGCTCGTAGGATCGGTGACGATCACCGACAACGCCATCCAGCTCAAGCTGAATCGTTGCATGCTCGTCCTTGCTCAGATCTTCATTTGATCCGGCATGTACCGATACGACCCGAGCTACCACTTTTGTCACCGAAATCTCCTCGATATAGCCGGTTTGAACGCCTAATCTGCCGTCCGGGCACTGAATATGTCAATCCGGAATGCCATTTCCCGTGCCCTTGCGATACGATAGTTACCTGCACATCAGACTTCGGGAGCCTCTGATGCACGCGACAAATTTCGTGGCAAGCTATTTTGATGCCTGGAATCACCGCGATCCAAAAGGAGTCGCGGACCATCTTGCGCCTGACGGGATCTATCTCGACATCCCGGAACACGCGCAGCGCTCACACGACGAACTGATTACGAACCTGAGCGGATTCTTCTCCGAGAACCGACAACGATATGAGTTGATCGGGGATATTCTGATGAGCAAAGACACGATAGCGTTTCAGTACCGAGCGAGCCCGAGTGAGAATGTCGAAAAAGGTGAGTCTCGCAGCTCCTATCTCGGTGCGGAGTTTATGACGCTGCATGGCGATGCTGCAATGACCATTACTGATTATTACGACGTTCCCGGCATGCCCCGGCCTTCAAAGCTCGCCCGTCTGACTTCTCGCCAGACACAAGATCACAAGTACGCGAAATCCGGTCTGAATAGCGAGCAAATGCTCGAGTATAAAAACCGGCTTGATCAGATCATGCAATCGCAGCAGATTTACCTCCGCTCTGACCTGACCTTGCCGAAGCTTGCTGAAATTGTCGATTGTTCGGTCAACCACTTATCGCAAGTCATCAATTCCGGATTCGGCATGAGTTTCTTTGATTACCTGAATCGGCACAGGATCGAGCATGCCAGGGAGTTGCTGACCAGGCTCGACGGCCGGAGCAACGCCATATTGAACATTGCGTTTACGGTTGGCTTCAATTCAAACTCGGCCTTCTACGCCGCCTTCAAAAAATGTGTCGGGCAGACCCCGGCACAGTACCGACGAGTTCAATTCAGGCGGCGCGCCTAGGGCAGGATTGAAGCCGATCACGTGATTGGCTGCAGCACTCGCTGTCCAAATTTACTGCGCCCGGTTCGAGTCGTCGAGCAGCGCATCCCGGCGTTTGGCGAGCGCGGTTATGCGACGATTGTCGAGCACGTCGCCCAAATTTGTGCGAAGTGTTTCGTCGTCTATTTCGAGCAGTGCTGTTCGCCATTGCTCGCCAATAGTGAGCTCAATGTCCTTCAGGTACGCCGGTCGGCCCTGTTCCGCACCAAACGAATTCTCGTTATCAACCAACATCAACAGCCAATCTTCGGGGCTGTATAACATCGTTGAAGGCGTTCTCGCAGCGTTGTAAATGAGCGAGTCGAAGACGAACATCGCGCCCATTTGCTTTTCCAGCGGACAAGGTGCCTTGTCCTCTTCTCCATCAGCCACGCGCTCACGCTCGGTCCTTGTTTCAGGCGGAACGAACTGCAGCGTGCCATCCTGCCCAGCAATCTCGCGTCGAACCGTTACCGGGACCATGCCCAGGCCCAACATGCGATCAAGTTTGAACGCTGCCAGCTCTGGCGCGAAGTGTACGTCTCTCGGTAGCTCGCTAAAATAGGCAAACACGGATTGTTCATCCGAAGTAACTTTTACCAGCCGCCGTGCGGTCGCCGCCGCGTTCAGTTCCTCAACGATGCCGTTCTCAAGAATACTCGCCAGCGCGTCATCATCGACTGCCAAAGACTCATGACCAACTCGCAAGGGGTGCGGAATTGGCCACAGATCTGTCTGGCCATCTTGATCGACCACGGACAGCTTGTCACCTTCGATGATGAGCGCGTGTCCCATGCCGTCGTAGTGCGTCTGCAACATGCCGGTATCAATCTCGACGATGCGCCCGTTCATCCTTTGCTGCACCCGTCGAGTGACAGTCGGCGTGTGTCCTAATACAACGCGATGCGCACTGATTTCGTTTAGTGCGGCAATCAGCTCATCACCTTCAACGAGCCTGCTGCAGGTTGCCGTGCCGCGGTACCATGTTGGACCAACCGGAAGGTGTAGCGGAGATGTACTAAGATCGACAACGTCTTGTGTCGCGCTCATGAATTCGTCTGCAATTTGTCCGGCCGCCATTCTTTCAGTAAGTGAAGACGGGCTTTCTTTAAACCTTTCAATCGGACTCATGGCAGCCGCGTCCTCGAGTATCGCACGCGTCATTACGTAGTCCCGCAGATCATCCTTTAGCGCAACGTTGACGCCCGTCAGGCCGTGGTCGGAAACATAGGGCGGTACGCCGCCGTGTACGAACGCGGTATCGTTAATCACTATCATTATCGGCTTCTTCAGAAGCCACATTCCGTAAAAGCCATCGTGTCTGAAGGCTCGACGATGGCCGAAGAAGCCGGGTGGCGCTTTCTCGTCAAACTCCCATCGTATGGCCGATTCGTCGCTATCCGCTGGTTTGCTGGCGCGAAACCGCTGGTACCAACGTTCGCGTTCATCAAGCGATTCGATATCCAGAAAAGCGGCGTATTCCTCATCGGAAACATAGCGAAGATCGCCAATGAGGTTCATTACCTCATGATTGCCAAGCAGTTGATGCACGCGACCGCCGGCAATAGGCGCCTCTTGCTCCAGTCGGATGATGAGATCCATCGCACGCCGCGACTCGGGTCCACGGTCCAGCAGGTCGCCCGTAATCACGAGGTGTGTCTTGCCGCCGCTCCAGACAAGGCTGTCGTCGATGACGTCCGACTTTTGAAGCGTCGCTACGAAGGCACCATAAGCGCCGTGAATATCACTAAGCGCAACGATTCGCTTGACGCCGGAGAAATGCCACTCATCGGCCAGTGCCGATGAAAACAGCACACAACACAAAAGCAACAGTGCAAGCCAATTCGCTTGCTTGCGCATTATTGCTGTGAGTCAAGCAGTGGAGGTTGCCGCGCGTAGCCTGCCTGCTCCAACGAATACGCATATTGAATTAATTTTTCATCGCTGAATTCAGCACCAATGAACGATATGCCGATCGGCAGTCCAAGAATTTCGCCTGCTGGCAACGTGATGCTCGCGTAACCGGAAACGGCAGGGAACGACGAACTCGAGATGCCGGAGGAATGATCACCGCTGACATTGTCGGTCATCCAGGCGGGACCTCTTGTTGGTGCGATCAAGGCGTCAAGGTTGTGCTCTTGCAACGCACTGTTGATTCCCGTCTGCGCAATGCGTTTGCTGGTTGCAAGCGCTTCAAGGTATTCCGGATCGCTCATCGGGCCTTTGGACTGCGCCGCCAGCATCCGTTCCTGCCCGAAGAATGGCATCACCGTATCGGCATGTTTTTCGTTGAACGCAATGATGTCGGCCATGGTCTTCATCGGCGCGCCTGAACTTTCCAGGTAAGCGTTCAGGTCAGCCTTGAACTCGTAATAGAGGACTTCACGTTGCGCGTCGCTCATGCCCTCTTTGTCGATTTCGACTGGATCGACAATCTCAGCCCCCAACGATTTAAGCGTCGCAATCGTGTCGACAACTATCTGATCAACTCGCACGTCGTTGCCGGCCCCGCTATGGCCCCGAAATACGCCGATACGGGCGCCCTTGAGAGCGTCCTTTGACAGGTTCGCCGCGAAATCGGCTACCGAATCCGGAAATATATCTGCCAGCGGATCAGCAGGATCCATCCCTGTCATCGCCGTTAACAGGATGGCCGCATCCTCGACAGTTCGGCCCATCGGACCGGCCGTATCCTGGCTATGCGCGATCGGTATGATGCCGCTCCGGCTGACCAGTCCCAGGGTCGGCTTAATTCCGACTATGCCGTTGACACTGGACGGGCACACAACCGATCCGTTGGTCTCTGTGCCAATAGCCACACTCGTCAGACTGGCTGCGACAGCGACTGCCGAACCACTCGACGAACCACAGGGATTACGCCCCAGACCGTATGGATTCTTCGTCTGGCCACCAATGCTGCTCCAGCCACTCGAAGATTCGCTGGAACGAAAGTTGGCCCACTCGCTAAGGTTTGCTTTGGCCAGGATCACAGCGCCTGCGTCCCTCAGTCTTGCAACAAGGAACGCGTCAGCGGGTGGCCGATGCCCTGCCATAGCCAGAGAACCCGCCGTCGTGGTCATCTGATCGGCGGTGTCAATATTCGCTTTCAGTACGACCGGTATGCCGTGCATGGGCCCACGAGGCCCACTTGCCTGCCGTTCCTCATCCAGCGCCGTCGCGATCTCCAGTGCCTGTGGGTTCACCTCAATGATGGCGTTAAGCGCAGGCCCATTACGATCGATGGACTCGATTCTTTGCAGGTAGTACTCGGTCAGAGCGGCTGAGCTCAACTCGCCCTCCTGCATAAGCTTCTGCAGGGTCGCGATATCGTACTCCCTGTACTCGACCTGGCCGGCGTCAGGTGCACAGCCTGCCAGGAGTGAAATCGCGCCTATCCAGAAAAGCAGACTCTTCACTTTTGGGCCCCTAAAAAAGGGACCAGCCCGGTAACCGGGCTGGTCTGCTTTTCGGCAATAATTTTTCGAGTAAGTATGCTAATCGT
>CAYLSX010000161.1:0-4814 GCA_964386685.1 uncultured Woeseiaceae bacterium
GGTGGATATCCATCTACAGGATCATCATATAAGACGCACACAATCTTCAGTTTTTCTTTACTCATTTTTGCACCTATTTATTAGTTGTAGAGTCCGTAATGCGCCCTCCACGGGCTTACGAATATCCCTATAGTGGACCCGCTTCCAATCGAGCTTCCTCCTACGGACTTTGACCCCAATGATTGGACAGCGCGGCAGCAGACTCAAGGTGAAATCTGCGGTTCATGGTTATGATGCCAAAGACAGAGGCCGAATCCCAGCCTTGAGTTGACTGGGGGGTGAGATCACCTGGCTTTGAATGCGGCCGTTGGTCGTTGTAGTAGCCGATCCAGTCAGCAACCTGCCGCTAAGCGCCTTTGAGGTTTCGGAAGGAATTGAGGCAGACACACTCCTACGTCAGTGACCGTTATAGTCGATCGATGAACACATTGTCCGTTCACTGGTAGAGATCTTTGACCTTTAAGTCATGGGCATTGGCGTACTCGACCAGCGCGCCCTTCCTGCCATCGGCGGCCCGGATGTGGTTCGGCAGTACTGCTGACGCTCGGGATCTCAATTTCGGCCATGGTGTCACTCCTCGTTTGTCGGAGAACCGGAGCTTTGCAGATCGCCACTCAGGCCGAAAGGACGTCGTTTATTGAGCGCTTACGCTGCTCGTGCCGAGGGCAAGGGCTTTAACGTGGTCTGTTGTAAATTATTGGTTTACAGCGAGCTGATGTCGCCAGTCGGCGGCATCGCTATTCATTTCGGTAATGGCGTTGCGGATGGCGGCAAGCTCGGCATGACGTTTCAGGCGAACTTTGCCGTTGGAGGCTGACAAGCCGAGGCGATCGAAAAGCGGCTCAACGTCGGGAAATCCGGCCGTGTCGGCGTAGCGACGATATAGCTGCATGAAGACGGGATACTTCGTCAGCGAGTCCATTTTCGTGAACAACTCCGTTCCGGACCAGACACGGTCGGCAGGGAGGCAGCACGCCTGAAGTTTGTCGAGCACCAGGTCGAGCGATTCCCCGCCGTCCGATTGCTCGCGCAAGCTGACGTCGGCCATCAACGCGAGTGCGGCGCCGCTCCAATAGACTTTCATTAAGCTGCCACGCAGGCTCCCGGTTGCGGCTTCATTGGGCGACAATTCCGGCCGCGACAGACGGCCTCGTTCGAGTCCGTCGTATATTTTTTGCCACGCCTTGAGAGCGTCATAGGTACCGGAACGGGCAAGCAACACATTTTGATAGTACTGGGCAAATCCTTCGGACACCCATTTCTGCTCACGCTGCATGTAAGGCAGCAAGAGATGGCTGAATTCGTGAGTCGCAGTCCAGTCTTCCAGAAACGCCTCGATGGGCCGACGCTGGTCGATCAATAATTCAACAGTCTCCCCACCATCTCGAATTACCCGGCCGAATGGGACAGCGGAATCGCCGCGGCTGCGGTCGGAACCAACCGGGATCACCACCACTTGAGGTGCCGGATTCGGAAACCGGCCATACGCGAGGCTGACATCGGTCGCCGTTGCACGAAGCCAGTTTGAAACGACCTCTATCGCTATACCGCCCTTGGCTTTGAGGAAGGCTACGCGCAGTACCGCATCGGGAATAGGAAGCTCCCTGTATTCGAAGTCGCCAAATACTACCTGTGCGTTTGAGCTCTCCGGTGATCTGGCAACTCTGTACTCCTGTCTATCCGTGCTGATCAGCTCCCAGGGAACGCTGACCTTCACGTTTTCCGGCAACTGAAATCGCACACGAAGTTCTGTGCTCGCAGTCAACTCAGGTCGCCAAAGCCATAATGATGGCGAGACAATGATGTTGCTCGGCAACAAGT
The DNA here is from genome assembly GCA_964386685.1 of uncultured Woeseiaceae bacterium. Classification (GTDB taxonomy): domain Bacteria; phylum Pseudomonadota; class Gammaproteobacteria; order Steroidobacterales; family Woeseiaceae; genus JACZWL01. The sequence goes on from CAYLSX010000161.1 coordinate 1,822, forward strand.
CTCGATTGTGACGTTCGATGCGGGCGGCGCGCTCGAGGTCGACCGTATAGTTCATGCAGCGAATGCCGTTCGCCGGCAAGAGCATGCGCCGATTTCTCATCTTTATTTGCTCAGCACTGTCGCAGTCCCGCGCATCCATCAGAAGTTTGCCGGCATAACGCGATCTCGCGGTCACGCCATCCACGCTCGGGTTGAATCTGGCCTCGACCCACAAGCGGCTCAAGGTGTAATCAACACTGATCGTGTAATAGTGAATTTCCGGCGATACCGCAGCGACCGCGGATCCGCAATGAATGAGGAGTGCAGCAAGCAGGGCTGCCAAAGCCCGTCGCACCGTCAGAAAATGTGGGGTCATGACGTCGATATGTTTAGCCTGAGCGCGTCTATCTGCGCCTTATTATGCAGGAGTGGCCAAGTCCTTAAACGATTCGGAGGCGTGATTGTGAGGATGTTCACACTTTGGCCGCCTGCGGGGCGCCGATATCGGTCCGAATAGGGGTTTTGCCGTATGCCGGCGTCCTGCCTCATCCGCTAGAATGCGCCACGACTGATCCGTTTGTATTAAAATAGGGCAGCTTCGGGAAGGTTCCGGGCATCAAAATCAAAAGAAGGAAGGAGAGTCTCTTGAGCAAAATCGCAAGGCGCCAATTCATACAGTTATCGGCCGTTACAGCAGCTGCTTGTCTGGTGCGTCCGGGTTCGGAAGCAAGAGCCGAAGACATGCCCAAGCTTGCCGACGACGACGCAATGGCACTGGCCATGAAGTACACCAGTGATGCGAGCACCGTCGATCCTGCTACCAGGGCGAATCCTGCGCCGGATCAGTTGTGCAAGAACTGCGCACTCGTGCAAGGAGACGAAGGTGCAGAGTGGCGGCCCTGTCAGATCTTCCCGGGCAAGCTCGTAAACAACAATGGTTGGTGCTCTGTCTGGGCGCCAAAACCCTAAGTTCGAAATTGGCGCTGGCAGAAGCCGGCGTTGATCACTCGGGTCGCTGGCGGCGGCAGTATCAGGCTGCGGCTCGCTGACCTGATGGCCACAGCCAATATTCAGCATTTCTATGACGAGCAGACCGGGTCGCTCTCCTATGTCGTCAGCGATCCCGATACAAAATCTGCCGCCGTTATCGATCCCGTTCTCGGCTACTTCGCAGAATCCGGCAGGACCGACAAATCCGGCGCTCGCGAAATAATCGAACACCTGCAAAGTGAGGGCCTATCGCTCGAATGGATACTCGAGACTCATGCGCATGCAGATCATCTCACGGCCGCTCAATTCCTGAAATCAGAACTCGGCGGGCAGATCGGCATCGGCCGGGGCATTTGTGAGGTACAAGCGCATTTTGCCAAGGTGTTTAACCTGCAAGCTTCATTTAGTGCCGACGGTCGGCAGTTCGACAGGCTTTTTTCGGATGGAGATTCGATCCCGATCGGAAACCTCAAGGTGACGGTTTTGGACACGCCGGGCCATACCAACGACAGCGTGACCTATATTGTCGGGGATGCCGCATTCGTGGGAGACAGCCTGTTCATGTGCGACTACGGTACGGCCCGCTGTGACTTTCCCGGCGGCGATGCGGGACTCCTGTACGAGTCGATACAGAAGCTTTTCTCCCTTCCCGACGAGACCCGCCTTTTCATGTGTCATGACTATCCGCCGGAAGGCCGGGATCTGTGCTTCGAATGCACGGTCGCGGAACAGAAACAAGAAAACGTCCACATGAGCGACGGTACGTCAAAGAGCGAATTCATCGATATGCGCGAGAAGCGGGACGCGACGCTCGGACTGCCAAAGCTGATTCTGCCGTCGGTACAGGTCAATATTCGCGCCGGACACTTGCCCGATTCGGAAGACAATCAAGTCTCTTATCTAAAGATTCCCCTGGATACGATTTGAATTATCGGCGACTATGTCTCGCCGCGTTTCTGGAGACCCCGCTTGTTTGAGTCATTAGGTGAATTGCCACCCGACGCTATTCTCGTGCTGATCGGCGAGCATCAAAACGATCCACGTGATAACAAGATCGACTTAGGGATAGGTGTCTATCGGGACGAGACCGGACAAACTCCGATACTGAATTCGGTGAAAAAAGCCGAGCGCTACGTTGTCGATACGCAGGCGACCAAGACCTATCTCGGATCGGGCGGTAATCATGATTTCAATGATGCCATTCAGTCGGTCATCTTCGGCGACCACGCAGATGGCGACGAACGCATCACGACCTTCCAAACGCCTGGCGGCTCGGGGTCGTTACGAGTTGCGGCCGACCTGATCGTGCGCGCGAAGCCGGGCGTCACAATGTGGGCAAGCGACCCGACCTGGGCAAACCATGTTCCGCTATTGGGTAGCGCCGGCCTGCAAATCGAGGCCTATCCCTACTACGACCCTGAGCACAAGAACATCCGTTTCGACCAGATGCTGGAAGCACTCAATCGTCTGCCCGGCGGCGACCTCGTGCTGCTTCATGGCTGTTGCCACAACCCGACCGGTATGGACCTGAGCAGGGACCAATGGCAAGCAGTCGCCGACCTTATCGCCGAACGCGACCTCGTGCCTTACATCGACATCGCCTACCAGGGTTTTGCCCACGGCCTCAACGAGGACGCTTACCCTGTGCAACTCCTGTTCGACAAGGTGCCGGAGATGATTGTCTCGAGCTCCTGCTCAAAGAATTTCGCGCTGTATCGGGACCGTGTCGGCGCTTTATCGATCGTCTCCAAAGACGGCAAGACGAGCGCAGCCCTTAGAAGCCAGGCAATGCAAATCGTAAGGACCATGTATTCGATGCCGCCGGATCACGGCGCCGCCGTAGTCAGTCACATTTTGAATACTGCGGACCTGAGGGATGAATGGATGACCGAGCTGACCGGCATGCGGCAACGATTGAAAGACATGCGTGCGCTGCTCGGAACGTCGCTGCGCGACGCAGCACCGGATCACGACTTCTCGCACATCGAACGAGCGTATGGAATGTTTTCCTATGTCGGATTGAC
>CAYLSX010000162.1:0-4773 GCA_964386685.1 uncultured Woeseiaceae bacterium
TCACCTATGCAGCATCTTCCATTTTCTGCTGCTTTGGATTACTGAACATCAAAACGTCATCATCGATCGGTTCGTCGTGAATCATTTTCTTATCGAGGGCGTAGTTCTGTGTGTTTAGCCATGGCTCGCGATCACCCTGCTTCGGGAACTTATGCATGATTCGTTGCATGTAGCCGGATGAAAATTCGGTAATCCAGTTTCGCGCTGGCATGTCCTGTTCGTCGTCGCGGAGGCGTGGCGTACATTGCCGTGCGTTGATCGCATCCATGTGATTGATCACACGGCATGCGTATTCTGCCGTCAGGTCAGCCCGTAACGTCCAGGACGCATTGATGTAGCCGAAGGTTGTTATCAGGTTGGGGATATCCGAGTACATCATCCCCTTGTAACTGAAGGTATTCGCCAAGTCGATCGCTTGGCCATCGACGACGAGCACCATGCCACCAAGCAGAACCAGATTGAGCCCGGTTGCCGTGACGATGATATCGGCCTCGAGTTCCTCGCCTGATTGCAGTAGCACGCCTTTCTCGGTGAAGGTGTCCAACAGATCGGTCACGATCGACGACTTACCCGATTTGATCGCGTGGAAGAAATCGCTGTTCGGCACGAGGCAGAGGCGCTGGTCCCAGGGGTTGTAACGGGGCGTAAAATGCGTCTCGATGTCATAGTCGGGACCCAACTCCTTTCGGATCCTGTTGAGCAGAAATTTTTTGACTTTATCCGGAGCCGTTCGAGTGCGGCGGTATACGGATAGTTGAAATCGAATGTTCTTCCATCGTGTGATGGCGTAGGCAACTTTGTCGGGCAATATTTTGCGTAAAAAGTTTGCGATGACATCCGTGTCGGGAAGGGATGCCATATAGGTCGGTGAACGCTGCAACATCGTCACATGGGCTGCGTCCTTGGCCATTACCGGAATTAAAGTCACTGCCGTCGCGCCTGAACCGATGACGAGCACTTTCTTGTCGCGGTAGTCGAGGTCTTCGGGCCACTTCTGCGGGTGGATGATGTCACCCTCAAAGCGCTCCATTCCTTTGAAATCGGGCGTGTAGCCTTGCTCATAGCTGTAGTAGCCCGAGCACATCATCAGAAAGTTGCAGCGGACGACAATGGTCTTATCCGTGCCTTTCTCCTGAGCTTCGATCGTCCAGCTGGCATCGTCGCTCGACCATGTTGCCTTCCTGACCAGGTGGCGATATCGGATGTGCTCATCGATACCGTTTTCTGCAGCGGCTTCCTTAACGTACTCGAGAATTGAAGGTCCGTCGGCGATCGACTTTGATGCCCGCCAAGGCTTGAAGTTGTAGCCGAGCGTGTGCATGTCGCTGTCTGAGCGGATGCCCGGATACCGGAAAAGATCCCAGGTTCCGCCGATGGCATCGCGGCCTTCGAGGATCAGGTAACTCTTGTCGGGGCATTGATCCTGCAGGTGATACGCCGCGCCGATGCCGGATAATCCGGCACCGACAATCACAACATCAACGTATTCGGTGGTCACGGTCCGGTCCTTATTGTTTTGTCGTCCTGGTCTTAGGTGCCTGCCGATGAGCGACAATCGTATCATCAACTTGGGAACCACGACGATATGTGATTACATAGCGCCGTCATTTCAGGTGCGCAGAGATTTGGATGTCTGATAGCGTTTCCCCACTCCAAGGTCGCGAAACAAGTTTCGCTGCTCCGCGTTCCCTGTACTTCCTGATTTTTGCCGTCTCCGGATTTTCAGGCCTGATTTACGAGTCCATCTGGACTCACTACCTGAAGCTCTTCCTCGGCCATGCGGCTTACGCACAGTCGCTCGTGCTCATAATCTTTATGGGCGGCCTCGCACTCGGATCCTGGTTGGCCAGTCGCTTTTCCGAGCGAAGAAAATCTCTCCTGCTCATCTATGCGCTGGTCGAGCTGATCGTGGGCGTAGCGGCGCTGGTATTTCATGGCCTGTTTAGCTCGCTCATGGAAGTCTTCTATGCTTCCGTTCTGCCGTCGATCGGCACGCCGGTCGCTGGCGCGACACTGAAGTGGTTCGCGGCGAGCCTGATGATCATGCCGCAGTCAATATTGCTTGGCATGACTTTCCCGCTTATGAGCGCCGGCATTGTGCGCAGGTTCCCGGAGACGCCCGGCGGCAGCATTGCGATGCTGTATTTCAGCAATAGCATCGGTGCTGCGATCGGCGTATTGGCAAGCGGCTTCTGGTTGATCAAGGCAGTGGGCTTGCCGGGTACGATATTCAGTGCCGGACTCATCAATATCCTGTTAGCAACAATCGTCTGGCTGCTTGTGCGGCTGGATCCGAAGGCAGAGACGCAGCCGATCAAGCGAGCGAGCGAGGACACTGGTGATGCACCGCTAACAACGCTTTTCTTAGTCGCCGCATTCATAACGGGAGCCGCATCATTCATCTACGAGATCGGCTGGATCAGGATGCTGAGCCTGGTACTCGGCTCGACCACACATTCATTCGAACTGATGCTCAGCGCGTTCATAACCGGTCTTGCGTTCGGCGGGCTCTGGATCAAAAAACGCATTGACGGAATTGCGTCGCCCGTCAGATTTTCGGGCTTCGTGCAATTGATCATGGGTGTTCTGGCGCTTGCGACTATTCCGATTTACATCGCGTCATTTGACTGGATGGCGTGGCTCATGAGCGTGCTCGAAGTCAGTGATTCGGGATACGCGAGGTTCAGTCTTGCGAGTCACGCGATCGCACTGGCCGTGATGTTACCGACGACATTTATGGCTGGAATGACGCTTCCGCTATTTACGTTTGTCCTGATCAAGCGGGGTGGTGGCGAGGCAAGCATTGGCCGCGTCTATGCCGCAAATACCGTAGGAGCAATCGCCGGCGTGCTGTTCGCCGTGCATGTCGGGCTTCCGCAAATGGGTGTCAAGAACCTGATCGTGTTTGGTGCCATGCTCGATATCGTACTTGGTCTGGTGCTGCTATCGCGCATTGCCGAAGAACGCCGCAGCCTACGGATTGGCGCCGTATCGAGTATCGCCGCGCTTGCGCTGGTTCTGCTGGCGTTTAACCCGGATCCAAAGCTGCTGGCGTCCGGCGTATATCGATTTGGCAATACCGATACGCTGGCAACGGCCGAAATGCTCTACTACGAAGACGGCAAGACGGCCAGCATTGCTTTGAGTCTGCATGCGAACGGTGCATTGATCGTATCCACGAACGGCAAGTCTGATGCAGCGATACAGTCGGACCGCAGCAGGCCATACGCCGCAGATGAGATAACGATGACGATGCTTGGCTCAATGGGCCTGGCATACAAACCAGACGCGACGCGTGTTGCAAACATCGGCATGGGATCGGGCATGACGACGCATGTGGTGCTCGCGAGTCCAAAAGTCGAATCTGTCGACACGATCGAGATCGAACCGGTGATGGTCGAAGCATCCCGACTGTTCGGAGAATTTGTTGCACGGGCTCATGAGGATCCGAGAAGCAACATAGTCATCGAGGACGCCAAGACCTTTTTCTCACTGCACAACAGTGTCTACGATCTGATCATCGCCGAACCATCAAATCCCTGGGTCAGTGGCGTCGCAAGCCTGTTCTCGACCGAGTTCTATCAGAGAGTCAGAAGACACCTTGAAGATGACGGCATATTCGTACAGTGGATTCAGCTTTATGAGTTCAACGACGAGCTGGCCGTGTCGATTCTGAAAGCGCTGTCTGAAAACTTTTCAGATTTCATTATCTACGCAGTGGATGACGGAAATATTCTGCTGATTGCAAGAAACAACGGGCCGATGGGTGATGCACAGTGGTCGGCCTTGTTCGATTCCCCGATTGCTGTCGAGTTTGCGAAAGTCGAGATTCATTCTCCCGCAGATCTTGAGATTCGAAAGATTGCCGGACGTGACGTCCTCGCGGGTTACTTGCAAAGTCAAACCACGCCGATAAATTCAGACTACTACCCGTTCGTCGACCTGCACGCAGGACAGGCGCGATTTGCGGGGGAAAACGCGGAGTTATTTTCCTCGTGGCTGAATGCGCCGTTTCCGGTGATCGAGATGCTGCATCACGAGCAGCTAAAGTTCGATGCCATCACCAAAACTGGTCATTTGAGCCGGCTGGTACGCATCGAAGCGGCCGACTGGCTTTACGACTTCATCGTTGACGGTGTAGCCGAGGATAAGCAGTCGGAAGAGGGTCGTGTGCTGGCGACCTGGCTACGCGACGCGGCCGCTTATTGTGCAGACGATTTCGATATCAATCGCTGGTTCACCTATGTACAGGACCTGATGATCGTCAGCTTGCCGTACATGGGCCCGGAAAAGGGCGAGCGGCTGATCGACGCCGTTGATCGCTCAGAATGCGAGTCACAACAGTTCCCCGTGATCCTGCGGTGGTTTGACCTTTATCGGGCGGTTGCCAATCGAGACGCGGCAGCTATGGCGACCATTGGGACAGATTTGATCGAAATCATGCCGAGCGACGCGCCCAGTGCGCATCGAGGTTATCTGCTAGATGTCCTGATGTTGGCCCACATTGCGGAAGGCAGATTCGAGGCTGCGAATGCCAATTGGCAGCAATATGGAGCCAGGATGTACGGGGACGGGCCCTTGCCGGGGTACATGGCATTATTGGTGGCCATGGCTGAAGGCCCTCAGCCGAAAGATTAGAAATCCGTGCTGCCTGTCCCTATAATGCGCCGTCCGCCGTCAAGTGCGGCGGTATAATCGACCAACACCTACAGCATATAGCGCCCGTAGCTCAGCTGGATAGAGTACCCGGCTACGAACCGGGCGGTCGGGAGT
>CAYLSX010000163.1:0-4773 GCA_964386685.1 uncultured Woeseiaceae bacterium
GCTCGCAAGACTTTCATATCAATACTCCAGATCATCAGCCCAAATGATGAGATCGCCAGTGTTTAAAGCCTAATCTGGCTCCACCAAAGGAACTGTGCTGTGGATCACAGGGCAAGCGCTGAAAGCCCTTGTTTCTTGCGATTTCGCCGAATAATTCACACTTCGATATGCGGGCAAATCGGCTATGGTCGAGTGACGCAATCAGCGTATTTACAGCAAATCAGCAGAAACAAGGAGGTTGATGCTATGCGAGAACTAAGTGCAACAGAGATGGAATTCGTTTCAGGTGCCGGCGATGAGTGCTCCGGGAGCGGTTCAGGAAATGACCTCGGCGGCATTACAGACTCCAGCAGTATTGGCGACGATCTCGTCAATATTTACGAAGGTGTCGTGCAGGCCGTATCTCACGTGATCGAGCGTGTCGCAAACGCATTGAAAGGATAGAGGAATCGGACATCGGGGCGTTCATGCGTCCCGATGTTTGTACGTTTGCACCAAAAAGCTGCTGAACAATAGTCCAACGATTGCCAATGCCGATGCGAGCATTCCTGTACCGATCATCGAAGTCGTCGTCGTAATCGGATTCCACTGTGTGCTCATGCATTCCGTGTCCAGAATCGTCATAGCGTTGTAAGTGGCGTGCGTGATCATCGTGGCCCAGAGCGTCTTGTAGTTGAACATCTGCACGGCCAAAAAAATGCCGGCGAAAAACGCCAGCACCATCGCCTGTGGAGCGTGCATGATCGCAAACAGGACGGAGGAAAGCAGGACCGCTCGAATCTTGCCCCTGTGCGACAGAGAATTCAGTATCAAGCCACGGTTTATGACTTCTTCGACGATGGGAATGAGAAAGGCGGCTACGAGCATACTCAGGCCGAGCACCATGGGCTCCGGGCAGCCAAAAGATATTTCAGGGCCAACAACTGCATCAGGGTCACTGTTGCGAATCGCACCGAATGAAACCAGGGAAATCAGACCACCCCAGTAAGTCATCTTAAGAGTAATTCCGAGAAGTACGGATAGAACAATCAAACGAGGGGTCAGATCCTGTCGCCGTAACAAAGACAACAGGTATTGCCAGTGTTGTCGCAGAATCGGATACATCACGGCGATCAGTATCGGCGGCACAAGCAGATAGCTGAGATCATGAGCAATCGGTCTTGAATTTCCGCCTTCGATCAGGCGAATTTCCAGGTAGGCGCGTGCGAACAGGGCCGCAACCTGAAAAATCAAGATCGCTACAATCGGCGCACGCAAAAGCGGCTTCATTGTCATCGCCGGCAAACTTTCAGTTTATCCGTACGACCAGACGGTCACCGTTGGATAATCTGCGCAATTTGCCGAGATTCAGGTCTGTTCGAAGTCGTCCTTGAATCGAACGGAACAGTCCGGACAGGCGAAGTCGTCCGGCAATGATGCGAACTCTGTTCCCGGCGGATAGCCTTCGTGCTGGTCACCGTCTTCCTCACTGAAGGCGTAACCACACTCGGGGCACTTGAACGTGCTCATTGGCCTTGGCCGTATTTCCTGGTCAACGATTCTCGCTTCGATGGCTCGATATTGACCTTGCTCAGGTCCCCGGCGACGTGCGGCAATGCCAGCAGGCGCTTGTCCATGACCCGGTACCAGAGAAACGGCACATAAGCGATCAGGTACATGCCGAAATAACCATTCGGCAGCGTGGGGAGATCCGGGAAATGTCTCAGCGACTGATAGCGGCGCAGGGGATGCGCGTGATGATCCGAATGCCTTTCAAGGTGAAACAGCACGAGATTGCTGTAAATATGATTGCTGTTCCAGGAGTGTCGTGGAAGGCAGCGTTCATATTTGCCCTTGTCGTCTTTTTCGCGCAGCAGACCGTAATGCTCGACGTAGTTAGCGCTGGTCAGTTGCCACCAGGCGAAAATATTGTGAATGATGAAAAACGGAATCAATTTCCAGCCAAATGCGATGATCAGCCCGAGCTGTAATACGGCACTTAATGCCAGCGACTGAAGAATCTGGTTATGCACGCCCCACAGCGGTTTTTCTTTCCGCATCAACCGCTCTCCTTCGATTCCCCAGGCTCGCCGGAAAGCGCCAGGAATTTCTCGCAACGCAAACCTGTAAATGCTTTCTCCCATGCGAGCACTCGCCGGATCTTCCGGCGTCGCGACGTCACGATGATGGCCGCGACTGTGTTCAATCCAGAAATGACCGTAGGCGGGTACGGCCAGCACTATTTTCGCGAGATTGCGTTCGAGCCAGGGCTTTTTGTGGCCGAGTTCGTGGCCGGTGTTGATGCCAAGACCACTCGCAATACCGGCAATGACGGCCAGGCCAATGAAAGACCACCAGGCGAGATCCTGTGTGCCTGCCCACCAGGCAGCCCCGATGAGTGCCACGAAGTGGAGTGGCACAACGATGAAGGTCAGCCAGCGATAGTAGGGATCCCGATCGAGCTGCAAGACCACGGCCTCGGGTGGGTTGTTCTGATCTTCGCCGAGCCACCAGTCAAGTAGCGGAGCGCCGATGTAGGTCAGTGCCAGAGGAAGCAGCAGCCAGGCTTCGTTGCCGGTTCTGGCATGCAACCACATACCGAGCAATGCCTGCAGAGGATAGAAAACGGAAAGTAACCAGAACCAGCGTTTGCGGTCCAGGTAAAAGATCGCCTCGCCATTCTCGAGTGTCGCGGTATAGCCTTTCATAGATACGGATTATGTCGCTTTTGGCCTCGGCAGCCAATGCGCGAATGACCCTTTGCATCAGCGCTGCAAAAAAAATCGAAATGACGTCGATAATTTATACATTTGAGCCAGTAAGTAGCTTGGGAGAATTTATTTACTCTTAGATAACAGATACTTATAAAGCTGGCATGGGACTTGCTCCACTATAGGTCCAATAAGAAAAATAAAGCCCACAGTGATCGACCAACCTGTTAAGGCCCGCTAGGCGGGCCTTCTTGTAAGCGATGCGAGCCTGAGACCGGCGGTTACGATAGGATTCATGAAGCGAAGGAATTGCGGAACGATAACAATGAGTCGGGCAGTCCTCATTACACTAATAACAATATCGACATTGTCGCTCGGCGCATGCGGAAAGAATGGCAACGATGCCCCTTCCGCGAACGTAGCGACATTTCTGACTGCGGCGACTCTCGGCGAACAGACCATACTTGCTTCGCAAGACTATCTCGCACAGGAGACATACGCTTCAGCCGACGTCGATCGCGGCGAGACATTGTCGATGCAGTGCCGGGCCTGTCATACACTGGAAAAAGGCGGTGCCGACGTGTTGGGACCGAATCTGTATGCTCTGTTCGGAAGAACGGCGGGCAGTGCTCCTGACTATTCCTACTCGGAGGAATTGGCGAACAGCAACTTCGTATGGACACCACGCGCACTGGATGCCTGGTTGGCGCAGCCGTATCCTTTTCTGCCGGGAAATCGGATGAGTTATCCGGGACTGCCGGACAGCGATGACAGAAATGCCGTGATTGCCTATTTGTTGCACTACACGGATGCAGGGGAACCGGAATGATTGAAGAGCCGGAGAAATCATGAGTAATCTGGAGCGACTAGAGGTATTGAACGAAAACCGTGACAGCGATGAGCGGCGCGAGTTTTCCTGGCGCACTGTTTTCTTCGGTTTTGTCCGCTCACGTCGGCGTGATACGCGCCGCGACGATGAAGACGCTCCGTTGTATACCGATTGGCATCACCCGTGGTTATTCTTCCTTGCGACCGGCACCATGTTACTGAGCTGCATGGACGCGTTTTTCACGCTGCAGCTGCTCGATCGTGGCGCTATTGAGGTAAACCCGGTAATGGCTGCAATGATCGGCCAGGGCACGCTGGCGTTCGCAGCGACCAAGATGCTGCTGACCGGTCTCGGAATTCTGATACTGGTTTTTCTTTCGCAGACGCGCATGTTCAATCTTATGCGTACCGGGCTGGTCTTGACGGTGTTCTTTACTTTCTACGCCTGCCTCGTCTGCTACGAGTTCATTTACCTTCTAAACGTCTTCTAGCGACCGACGAAATCCCTTTATACTCGGACTATCGACCATCCGGGTGTGTCTCGCATTATGAGCAGTTCCTTAAAAGAGCAATATGCGTCGTCGCCATTGTTCGGCGGCAACGCGACCGCGGTCGAAGCGCTCTATGAGCAGTTCATGGCAAATCCGGATGCCGTTTCCGAGGGCTGGCGGCGATATTTCAGGACGCTGGGTAACGGGCAGGCGGAAGTTGCCCACTCGCCCATCCGCCAGCGCCTCCTGGAAAGAGCACGAACAGGCAAAGGAAACGGCCAGGCGGCAGCCGTTGAGCCGGCAAGTATTACCGCCGCCGAGGAAAAACAATCGGCCGTATCCCGCCTTATTCAGGTGTACAGCCTGCGCGGACATCAAATAGCCGATCTGGATCCCTTGAAGCTGCAGGACCGACCGATCCCGGGTGTGCTCAAGCTCGATTATCTCGGCCTGACCGAAGCGGATATGGAGGAGGAATACTTCGCCGGTGGCCTGGCCGGGACCGGCAACCGGCGCATGAAACTGCGTGACATTTATGCACTGCTGAAAAAAATCTATTGCGGCAAGATAGGCGCCGAGTTTGCCCACGTATCGCGTGCAAGGGAGCGCCTCTGGCTCAGGAAGCACTTCGAGCAAGGCTCGGTAGCCGCCGGTCTCGACGATACTGAACGTCGCTGGCTGTTGGACCAGCTGACCTGCGCCGAAGGCATGGAACGTTATCTGCACACACGCTTTGTCGGTCAGAAGCGCTTTTCCCTGGAAGG
>CAYLSX010000164.1:0-4721 GCA_964386685.1 uncultured Woeseiaceae bacterium
AGGTCGCAAGGCCACGACTGTAGCCGGCCTTTTCGCCAATCGCCTGCAAGGTCGTTTTGTCCGTTCCATGTTCGAGTATCAGCTCGATACAGGCATCGATCATGGCTTTATCGGAAATCGCCGTACGCTCAGCCTGCGTCAGGGATTGGCCATTTTCCGTTTGGGTCTGCGGATCGGTAGACAAGCGCTTGCCTCGATATCTACAACTAGTGAATAATCAACAAGCTATGGTGAATTTATAGAAACTTGTTGTCAACAAGCAAGTAATTCTACTACTGAATCACAAGGGTTGCAAGCATTTACGGGATCTAGAAGCGGTATCTGATTCCGAGTCTCGCCCGGCTGCCCGGTGACGGGAAGCCGATGGCTTCCTGGTAGTCCTCATCGAGGAGATTATCGACAGATAGCAAGACGCTTAGACTGCTTGAGGGCTCAAAAGTCGCAGTTACATCGACCCGGTCGTAAGCGCCCAAGACCATGTCGCCTGTGGGGATCGACGAACCATGGGTCTCTCCAACATTAAGCCACGATGCATCGAGCAACCATTTATCGGTCGGTGCCCAGCGCATGCTCACTCCGCCACGCCATTCCGGCCGATGCAGAACCGGTGTCGTCGTGTTTCGAAATTCGAGATCCATATAGGTTGCCTGAACATGAATACTCAATTGCTCACTCGCTGAATAGTCGAGTTGCATCTCGATACCCTCTGTGTCGAGTCGATCGCGATTGACCATGCTGAATGTCGCACCATCGAAATCGATGAGGTCGGTAAACTCGTTGTGGAACAAGGTTAGGGTTACACCGATCCTCTTGTCCGCAGACCAGTGCGTAACGCCTAAGTCGTAGCTTTCGCTCGTTTCGGGCCGCAGGTTCGGATTACCGACGAGCGGACTTGCCAGCGCGAAGAAACCGGGCAGACTGAAGCCCTGCCCCCAGTTTCCCGAAACGCTGGTCTGGCCATTCCTGAAGTCGTAAATGAACCCCAGCTTGCTGGTCGTATCTCCGCGCTCCTCATTCGGATCGTCGTGGCGCACACTCGCAAGAATCGTCGGTCCCCGGTCTGACTTGTAATGTAGTTCCGCGAAACCACCGGCCACGCTGCGACTGAATTCGAATCCGGCCGGTACGACGAAACCCGGAGCGAATTCAACAAATCCATTGGAGATGCCGTCTTCGTCGTAGTAGTCGACCCCAACAGTAGCCGTGAACGCATCGCTCATTTCCACGATTGCGTTAACCGCAACGTCGATTCGTTTCAGATTGGAGTCCGCGCCATTGGGCGGAACCGGTGGCCGCACACCGGGGGCCACGCCTGGAGAGGCGAAGCTCGCGTCATGGTCGTACCAGCTCGCGAGCACATTCAGTCCCCATTTCTCCGATAACGTGACGCTGCCATTCGCACCCAGCCTCAGGTCTTCGGCAGACCTTGCGTCTGTCGTTCTCAGGACGGCCAGTTGCGCGCCACCGCTGTCCTCCGGAAACGATGTACCAGCGCTATCCGAATATCCACCGAACAATCGCAGATCCCAACTATCGCCATGTCCCAGAGACAGACGACCGCTGACGGAATCACTGCTAAAGGTGGTACCCAATACAGGCTCGCCGTCATCCACGGTCGCCGCACGAAGAGAGAATCCGCCATCCGTACCGATCGGACCCGAGACGTCCAGTGCGCCTCGATAATAATCATCTGTTCCTGTTTCAGCGAAAAGCGAAACGCCGAGTTTTTCTGATCTTCCCTTGCTGATGATATTTATCACACCGGCCAGTGCGTTGGACCCGTAAACAGCTGACTGTGGTCCGCGAACGATTTCAATGCGTTCGATGTCGCTTGGATTGATCGTCGAAAAATCAAATGCCGATCCACGCGAATCGTTTGGGTCGTTTACACGAACGCCGTCCAGCAACACCATCGTCATTTCAAGATCGCCGCCACGCACAAAAATCCTCGCAACCCCACCCTGCCCCGACGGTTGGGTCACATGAATGCCAGGAACATTACGAAGAAGATCCGCAACGCTCAAGTCGTTACGCGCTTCGATCTCGGTTAGATCGATGACAGTCGTGGTATTGGGAATCTCCGACAGGACATTACTGGTCCTGGTGCCGGTAACGACGATGTTATCGACAGTTTCCAATTCCGCAGCGGTAAGAGGCGGCGCTGCGAATGCCGCCGCCAGTGAACCGGCGAGCCACAATGGACGCCGCAATCGATATGCCCAAAACATCGAAAACATCGCTTGTCCCCAAAGGCGAGAACAGAGTATGCCGTCAATTGGAGGGAAAAATCAGGCCCGGGTTCCCAATATCGGCGGACTCAAACGGCCAATTCTTGCGGTCAGAATCCGTCAGATCGAAGTTTCAGCTCTTCCCTATTCAATCCGAGCGCTTCATTCAACAACTCCACGATCGATCAGATCAGAAATATCGGATTCACTGAGTCCCCAATCCGACAAAGCCTGGAGAGTTTGCTCGCCAGTTTCCGTAGGCGCATGTCGTATTTCTGACTTCGTCCTGGAAAATCTCGGCGCGGGCCCGGGTTGCTGGATCCCATCCACGTTGACGTAGGTCTTGCGCGCCTCATTGTGAGGATGCTGCGGCGCTTCCGTAAGCGACAGAACAGGCGCGACGCACGCGTCCGTGCCAGCCAGAATCTTGTTCCATTCATCCTGGGTCTTGGTGCCAAATAAGTCTTCGAATGTCTTCTGGTGTTCCGGCCACATTGCACTATTGAACTGATCTCGTGGATCGATGTTGTCTATACCAAGTGCCTCAAGCAACGCTCGAAAAAACTTGCCCTCGATTGCGCAGACGACAATGCTGTTTTTATCTTTGGTGGCATAAGTTCGGTAAAACGGCGCACCACCATCCAGGAGATTGGTTCCTCGATCATTGTTCCAGATGCCAGTGGCATGTAGCCCGTAAAACATGGTCATCATGGATGCCACACCGTCTACCATCGCTGCGTCGACGACCTGCCCTTCACCGGATTTGCCGGCTTCGAGCATTGCGGCAAGCATTCCCATCGCGAGATAGAGCGCGCCTCCTCCGAAGTCCGCAACCAGATTCAACGGTACGACAGGCAGCCCGCCCTTTTCTCCAATCGCCGAGAGCGCGCCGGTCAGGCCGAGGTAATTACCATCGTGGCCGACCACATCCGCGAGCGGTCCATCCTGACCCCATCCGGTGATGCGCCCATACACAAGTCGTTTGTTGCGGCCGATGCAAGTATCGGGCCCAAGACCGAGTCGTTCCATCACACCGGGTCGGAATCCTTCGAACAATGCGTCGGCACCATCGCATAGACCAAGAATCAGTTCGACGCCATCCGGATGCTTAAGATCGACTTTGATAACCGGCCGGCTTCGGTTCATCAGGTTGTATTTATCCGGCCTGGGTACGCCAAGTCCAGAATCCGTCAGGCGATCTACTCGAATAATTTGCGCGCCCATATCGGCAAGCAACATTCCGCAGAGCTGGCCAGGACCAATGCCAGCGATCTCGACGATCTGGAATCCCTGCAATGGGCCCAAAACTGCCCTCCTACAACGAGTTACAAAGCTGACCGCCGTCAACAGCAATGACACTGCCGGTCATGAAGCTGCCGGCGGAGGACGCCAGTAACAGAATCGGACCTGACAATTCCTCGATCTCCCCAATCCGCGCTAACGGAATTTTCTTCTTTAGAACTTCCCCGGCACCCTGATCGAACTGTTCCTGATTCATTTCCGTGACAAAGTAACCGGGTGCGATCGCGTTGACGCGAATACCGAATTGCGCCCATTCCAACGCCATCGCTTTGGTCGTCTGAACGACAGCACTCTTGGCCGCGATATAGGAGCCTAAGGCCTTGCTGACTCGAAGGCCGAGTATTGAGGCGATGTTGATGATGCTGCCAGGTTTCTCGGCTTTGATCATTGCCTGAGCAGCTTGTTGGGCAACCAGGAATACGCCTTTGAGATTGGTGTCGAGCACTGCGTCCCAGTCTTCCTCACTCATCTCGAGAAGATAGTCCTGACGGGAGATGCCTGCGTTATTCACCAAAATATCGACTGCACCAACCGATGACTCGATCTCCGCAAAACATTTTTTCACCGAGGCCGAATCGGTTACATCAAGATCGACGCAGCTTGCGCTGCCACCCTGATCCGCAATCGACTGCGCGGTCTCTTCGAGTTTCTCCCGCCGCCGCGCCGCAAGCACGACGCTTGCTCCGGCTTGCGCAAGTACCTGCGCAAATTGGCGGCCAAGACCCGAACCGGCTCCTGTAACGAGGGCGGTTTTTCCATCCAGGCTAAATCTGTCGGTGGCCGTCATTTTTGAGGCTGTCTCGGCTTCGGTTTGTATGTGCCCATCGCGGTTGCGCACAACAGATTGTTGGCGGGATCCATGAGCTTCGATTGGGAGAAGAACATGGACGTCGTCCGCCTGATCAACTCGCCCTCGGCAATTACCGTGGTTCCCCGGTGAGGCGCCATATAGGTACAGTTCTGATTGATCGTTATCGACACGACTTCATCGGCGATGCCGTAACTGCCGGCGACTGCGCCCGCAATATCGAGTAATGAGGAAATAACGCCGCCATGCAGGAAGCCAACGGTGTTGCGATGGTCCGGCCGCACCGGCATCTCGAGCCTTGCAAATCCTTCTTTCCACTCGGTCAGACGAAACCCCAGGAATTCGAGGTAGGTTCCCTCGTATTGCGACGGGTTTGCCAGAAA
>CAYLSX010000165.1:0-4666 GCA_964386685.1 uncultured Woeseiaceae bacterium
CCGAGCGTCCTGTAACAGGCATTGATGACGTTCGAGATTGCCTTCTTGGTCATGTTCTGATTGACGAGGTCAAAGCTGAGGCCGCTCGGCAACAGGTTCGAAAGCAGCGCCCGGCCGACGGTCGTTTCAACGACCTGCAGGGTCATGTCGCCGTCACCGTCCTCGGACTCTTCGTAGATCGGCACCCGCACATTGACGCGCGCCTGTAACTCGACATGACCACCGTCATAGGCGCGCCTTGCTTCATTGACATCGCTGAATCGCGCTCCCTCGCCCTTGCCGTTCACCTTGGATCGGGTCATGTAATACAGGCCGAGTACGACGTCCTGCGATGGCACGATGATCGGATCACCGTTCGCTGGCGACAGGATGTTATTCGACGCCATCATGAGTGCGCGTGCTTCGAGTTGTGCTTCGATAGACAGCGGCACGTGTACCGCCATCTGGTCGCCGTCGAAGTCGGCGTTGAACGCCGTACACACCAACGGGTGCAGCTGTATTGCCTTGCCTTCGATCAGCACGGGCTCGAACGCCTGAATGCCGAGTCTGTGCAACGTTGGCGCACGATTGAGCATGACCGGGTGTTCACGAATGACTTCTTCGAGAATATCCCAGACTTCTGCGCCCTCGTGCTCAACCAGGCGCTTGGCAGCCTTGATGGTCGTGGCTTCGCCGCGCAATTGCAGCTTGGAAAAAATGAACGGCTTGAATAATTCAAGCGCCATTTTTTTCGGCAGACCGCATTGGTGCAGTTTTAGTGTCGGACCGACCACGATGACCGAACGTCCCGAGTAGTCGACACGCTTGCCGAGAAGATTCTGTCGGAAGCGGCCCTGCTTACCCTTGATCATGTCGGCAAGCGACTTCAACGGGCGCTTGTTGGTGCCCGTTATCGCGCGGCCGCGGCGGCCGTTGTCGAGAAGGGCATCGACAGATTCCTGCAGCATGCGCTTCTCGTTTCGAACGATGATGTCCGGCGCGTTCAACTCGAGGAGGCGACGCAGGCGGTTGTTACGGTTAATGACACGACGGTAAAGATCGTTGAGATCCGAGGTCGCGAAACGACCGCCGTCCAGCGGCACCAGCGGACGCAGATCAGGCGGCAGCACCGGCAGCACGGTCAACACCATCCACTCGGGCTTGTTGCCCGACTCGATGAATGACTCGAGCAGTTTGAGGCGCTTCGACAGACGCTTGATCTTGGTCTCCGAACGCGTCGCACCGATGTCTTCACGGACCTGCAGAACTTCGCGCTGCAGGTCGATCGTCATCAGCATCTCGCGCACGGCCTCGGCGCCCATACGGGCATCGAATTCATCGCCGTACTGCTCGATGGCGTCGAGATACATCTCGTCGGTCATTAACTGGCCGCGCTCCAAGGGTGTCATACCGGGATCGACAACAACGAACGCCTCGAAATACAGCACTCGCTCGATTTCCCTGAGTGTCATGTCGAGCATCAGTCCGATGCGCGACGGCAGTGATTTCAGGAACCAGATGTGCGCAACTGGACTAGCCAGCTCGATATGCGCCATGCGCTCGCGACGCACCTTGGTCTGGGTAACCTCGACACCACATTTTTCACAAACGACGCCGCGATGCTTCAGTCGCTTGTATTTGCCGCAGAGGCACTCGTAGTCCTTGATCGGGCCAAAGATCTTGGCGCAGAACAATCCGTCGCGCTCGGGTTTGAACGTACGGTAATTGATGGTCTCCGGCTTCTTGACCTCGCCGAACGACCAGGACCTGATCATGTCCGGCGAAGCGAGGCCGATGCGGATTGCATCAAAATCGTCTACGGGATTCTGGTACTTAAATAGCTTCAGAAGATCTTTCATCAGTCTGTTTCCAGTTCAATGTTGATTCCCAGCGACCGAATTTCCTTAACGAGTACGTTAAAGGACTCGGGCATGCCGGCATCCATTTCATGTTCACCATCCACGATGTTCTTGTACATCTTGGTTCGGCCCTGCACGTCATCTGACTTTACTGTCAGCATTTCCTGCAACGTGTAGGCGGCGCCATAAGCTTCGAGTGCCCACACCTCCATTTCGCCGAATCGCTGACCGCCGAACTGCGCTTTACCACCCAGCGGCTGCTGCGTGACAAGGCTGTACGGGCCGGTCGAGCGTGCGTGCATTTTGTCGTCCACCAGGTGATTCAACTTCAGCATGTACATGTAGCCAACCGTGACTTCGCGATCGAACGGCTCTCCCGTTCGTCCATCGTTGAGACGGGACTGTCCGGATTCGTCCAGATCGGCCAGCTCGAGCATGGTCTTGATCTCGGTCTCAGTCGCACCGTCGAACACCGGTGTCGCAATCGGCACGCCATTGACGAGATTGCCTGCCAGTTCCAGTACTTCGGCATCGGACAGTGACTTGATATTCTCTTCCTTGCCGCCGGTCTTGTTGTATATCGTTTCCAGGAATTGACGAACCTTGGCCGTCGTTTCCTGGGCACGCAGCATCGAGCCGATCTTTCGACCGAGCCCCTTCGCCGCCCACCCGAGATGCGTCTCCAAGACCTGGCCGACGTTCATTCGCGACGGGACACCGAGAGGATTCAGTACGATATCGACAGGTGTGCCATCGTCGAGATAGGGCATGTCTTCGACAGGAACGATCGTAGAGATCACGCCTTTGTTGCCGTGACGGCCGGCCATCTTGTCACCAGGCTGAATGCGCCTCTTGACCGCAAGGTATACCTTGACCATCTTCAGAACGCCGGGGGCGAGGTCGTCGCCCGCCGTGATCTTCGCTTTTTTCTCGTCGAAGCGCTGATCGAACTCCTCACGCTGGTTTTTCAGACGTTCGAAAGACTTTTGTAACTGCTCATTCGCTTCGTCGGTCTTCAGACGAATCTCGAACCACTGATCTCGCGGTACCTCGTCGAGATAGGCTTGCGTAATTTTGCTGCCCGACTTCAGTTTGTTCGGACCGCCCTGAGCCATCTTGCTGGTCAGCATGCGCTGGACGCGTTCGTAGATGTCCTCTTCAAGGATTCTCAGCGTGTCATCGAGGTCCTTGCGAACCGATTCGAGTTCGGACTTCTCGATGGACAGCGCACGTATGTCTTTTTCGACGCCGTCACGCGTGAAGACGCGAACATCGATTACCGTTCCGTCCATACCCGGCGGCACACGCAGAGAGGTGTCTTTCACATCGGATGCTTTCTCGCCAAAAATTGCGCGCAGCAACTTTTCTTCCGGCGTCAGCTGTGTCTCGCCTTTCGGCGTAACCTTGCCGACCAGGATGTCACCTGCGTTGACTTCGGCGCCGATGAAAGCGATTCCGGATTCGTCGAGCTTGGCAAGTGCCGCGTCACCGACGTTCGGGATATCCGAGGTAATGTCCTCAGGTCCGAGCTTCGTGTCGCGGGCAACGCATGACAGCTCTTCGATATGAATCGTCGTAAATCGATCTTCTACAACGACGCGCTCCGATATCAGTATCGAATCCTCAAAGTTGTAGCCATTCCATGGCATGAACGCGACCAGCAGGTTCTGACCGAGCGCGAGCTCACCCATGTTGGTCGATGGTCCGTCAGCCAAAACGTCGCCGGCGGCGATCTGATCACCTGCCTTGACGAGTGGGCGCTGATTGATACAGGTATTCTGATTCGAACGCGTGTACTTCGTCAGGTTGTAGATATCCACACCGGACTCCCCGGGGCCGGTCTCGTCATCGTTTACTCGAACGACGATGCGCGATGCATCCACGGAGTCGACGATGCCACCACGATCAGCAACGACCGTGACGCCTGAATCCACGGCAACCGCACGTTCCATGCCGGTGCCGACTAACGGCGCCTCTGAACGCAAGGTGGGTACCGCCTGTCGTTGCATGTTCGAGCCCATCAAGGCGCGGTTTGCATCGTCATGCTCCAGGAAAGGAATCAGCGACGCAGCAACGGAGACGATTTGTCTCGGCGATACGTCCATATAGTTGATGGTCCCTGGATCGGCCAAGGTGAACTCGTTCTTGTGGCGCACCGATACGAGGTCATCGACGAATCGACCCAGTTTGTCCAATTCCGAGTTCGCTTGCGCGATCACGTACTGGCTTTCCTCGATGGCGGACAAATACTCGATTTCCTTTGTCACCTTGCCATTGGTCACCTTGCGGTACGGCGTCTCGAGGAAGCCGTATGCATTGGTGCGAGCGTAAACCGCGAGTGAATTGATCAGGCCGATGTTCGGCCCTTCCGGCGTTTCGATCGGACAAACACGACCGTAATGGGTCGGGTGCACGTCGCGCACCTCGAATCCCGCTCGCTCGCGCGTCAGACCGCCAGGTCCAAGTGCCGATACGCGACGCTTGTGGGTCACCTCCGACAGTGGATTGTTCTGATCCATGAACTGAGACAGCTGGCTGGAACCGAAGAACTCCTTGACGGCTGCGGCGACCGGCTTGGCATTGATCATTTCCTGTGGCATCAGGCCTTCAGTCTCGGCTTGTGTCAGGCGCTCCTTGACGGCGCGCTCAACGCGAACCAGGCCGACACGAAATGCATTCTCGGCCATCTCACCAACGCTTCGGACTCGCCGGTTGCCCAGGTGATCGATGTCATCGACCGTGCCGTAACCGTTACGGATATCGATCAGTGTTATGAGCACGTCGAGGATATCGTCGTTCTCGAGTACGCCACTGCCCTCGGACGTATC
>CAYLSX010000166.1:0-4580 GCA_964386685.1 uncultured Woeseiaceae bacterium
CAGGACTGGATCGCGCCGTTCGGCACCATCTTCGTCAATCTCCTGAAGCTAATTGCAGTGCCGCTCGTGTTGTCATCCCTCGTGACGGGCGTGGCATCACTATCCGATCTCAACAAGTTGTCACGTATGGGTGGCAAAACTATTGCGATCTATTTGGCAACAACTGTCGTGGCCATATGTATTGGCCTGGTTCTGGTCAACACCTTGAAACCGGGAGAGTCGATTCCGGACGACGTCGCTGCAAATCTGCAGGCGACTTATCAGCAAGAGTTAGAGCAGCGGGCAGGCGACGTTCAGGTCGTTAAGGAACGCGGGCCGCTGCAACCTGTCGTCGATATTTTTCCGCAGAACATCGTCAGCGCGGCCGGAAGCAACCGGAATATGTTGCAGGTTGTATTTTTCGCTTTGTTTCTCGGCGTTGGACTGATCCTGGTGCCAAACGAGCGTACTGACGTCGTGTTGCGATTCTTTCAAGGTCTCAACGATGTAATCATCAAGCTAGTCGATATCATCATGTTGATCGCCCCGATCGGTGTTTTTGCCCTGCTCGCCGATACGATCACTTCAATCGCCGGCGACAGCCTGGCTTCAGTATTCGAATTGCTGAGATCGCTTGGCTTCTATGCATTAGTTGTGTTTCTGGGCTTATTGCTGCACGTCGTTGTTGTTTATGGTGGGCTGATTCGATTCGTCAGCCCGTTGACCATAAGGCAATTCTTCGCGGGGATCTCACCGGCGCAGCTACTCGCTTTTTCAACCAGTTCTAGTGCGGCTACGTTGCCGGTAACGATGGAATGCGTCGAAGAAAACCTGGGCGTGAAGAGCGAGGTCGCGGCATTTGTATTGCCACTTGGGGCTACGATAAACCTTGATGGCACCGCCATGTATCAGTCGATTGCGGCCGTATTCATTGCTCAGGCTCTGGGAATGGATTTGGACTTTACGGCGCAATTGACGATCGTGCTGACTGCCTTACTCGCCTCTATTGGTGCTGCACCGGTACCTGGTGCCGGCCTGATCATGTTGGTCATCATACTGGAAGCCATCGGCGTACCGAGCGCTGGCGTCGCGTTGATATTGGGCGTAGACCGTATTCTGGATATGTTGCGCACGACTGCCAACGTAACGGGCGATGCGACAGTTGCCGTATTGATCAATGCCTCGGAGGCTAAGACTAACGGTTAGTTCGGATCGCCCGTCGGCACGGGTAAACTGTCCCCCAAATTAATCGTCGTCCAGATACATGCCGATGGTGTTGTAGCCGCCATCGACATAGAGAATTTCACCCGCGATACCCGCGGCGAGATCTGAGCAGAGGAACGCTGCCGCGTTACCGACGTCCTGCGGTGTGACATTTCGCCGAATCGGCGATACCTGTTCCATGTGTGCCAGCATCTTTCTGAATCCGGCGATGCCTGCTGCAGCAAGCGTCTTGATAGCGCCTGCAGAGATTCCATTGACGCGAATACCCTTGGCGCCGAGGTCGGCCGCCAGGAAGCGCACGTTTGCTTCTAGGCTGGCTTTGGCGAGACCCATGACGTTGTAGTTCGGTACCGCGCGAACGGCGCCGAGATAGGTGAGCGTCAATATTGCAGCGTCGCGACCTTCCATCATCGGTAATGCTGCCTTCGCCAGGGCGGCCAGGCTGTAGCTGGAGATGTCGTGTGCGATTTGAAAACCCTCGCGGGTGACGCTCTCGACAAAGCTACCGGCAAGTTGTTCGCGCGGAGCAAAACCGACCGAATGAACCAGGACCTCGAGACCGTCCCATTCTTTGCCTAATACCTCGAAGAGGGCGTCGATCTCCGAATCGTGCGCAACGTCCAGGGGATAGGTAAGGGTCGAGCCCAGCTCTGCTGCCATCTTCTCGACACGCGGTTTCAGCCTGTCGTTCTGATAAGTGAATGCCAGATCGGCGCCTTCACGTGCGAACGCCTGTGCGATGCCCCAGGCAATCGAACGATTGCTTGCGAGCCCTACGATCAGGGCGCGCTTTCCAGCCATGAATCCCATATTTTTCCCCGTTGTGCTTGTTAGTTTGTTCAGCTCGACTGGCGAGTGACGTCGACATACATCGTTAGTTTTTGTCCCGGCTGCAAATACTTGCCTTTATCAATCTTATTCCATCGCACGAGATCGGCGATTGAAATACGGAATCGGTCGGCGATCAGATACAGCGAGTCGCCATTACGCACGGTGTAACGCACCTTGCGTGTGGTGCCGTTACCGCTCAGTGCCTGCGGCGCCGCGGTCTGCGATGTCCAGACGACCAGTTTCTGACCAATTGACAGCGTGTCCCTGGGGGCCATGCCGTTCCAGCTCGCGAGGCTACGCAGGTTTACCCCGTAGCGCTGGCTGATCGACCAGAAGCTGTCACCGGCAACGACCATATGCTCAACACGATTGCCTTTGCGAGTCCTGTTCTGTTTTTTTGCGCGGCGCTCGTCGGCACTCTGGCTATAGGCAGTCAGCGGCTTGGTCGCAACTGGAATCATCAAATGACTGCCGGCCCGGATCGTATTGCCGCGAATGCCATTCGCGGATCGAATCGATGCGAGCGTGGTGTGATATTGCTCGGCAATCTCGGAAATCGTTTCGCCATTGCGCACTTTGTGTCGTTTCCACCGCAGGCGTTCGTTGGCCGGCAACAATTCCAATGCCTGGTTGAATGAGTCGGCAGCTTCTACCGGCAACAACAAGCGATGCGGGCCGGCAGGGTCAGTCGACCAGCGATTGAAGCCTGCGTTAAACGCATAGAGCGTATCGAGTTCGATACCGGCGAGCTCCGCCGCGAGTGCCAGGTCAATTTGACCACCGGTGTCTGCAGCAACGAACTGTTGCTCGTCAATCAAGGATGGCAGCGTTATTCCGAATGCAGCAGGATCACGGACGAGTTCGACGAGCGCCAGCAAGCGTGGAACATAACTATTTGTTTCTTTGGATAATTTCAGGTTCCAGTAGTCTGTCGGCCGGCCACTGTTCTTATTGCGACGAACGGCTTTCAGGACATTGCCTTCACCGGAATTGTAAGAAGCGATAGCGTGAAACCAGTCACCATCCATGAGCTTGTACAAATGCGTCAGGTAACTAATTGCACCGCTGGTCGCATCGACGACATCACGGCGACCGTCGTACCACCAGTTTTGGCGGACGCCGTATCGGCGCGCGGTTCCCGGAATAAACTGCCACAGGCCGGCAGCGCGACCGTGTGAATAGGCGAACGGGTCGTAACCGGACTCGACAATCGGCAACAACGCGAGCTCTAGCGGCAGGCCACGGCTGTCCAGTTCATCGGTGATGTATGGCAGGAATCGTTGCGCCCGTTTGAAAATTCGATCGACATATTCCGGGTTGCGCATGAGCCAGTTCATCTCGCCCTGAACGCGACTGTTGGAGACACGCTCGAGCGTAAATCCCCGGCGCAGCCGTTCAAGGAGATCGTCGGCGGCTGGTGCGGAGATACCGCGGAACGAATCGCTGTCGCTGGCGATGCCGGGATCGACGAACTGGTTTAGGGCAACAGGATAATGCGATCGAAACGACTGCGTGTCGGACGAATCGGAGAACAAGCTGTCGGCAAGGGTCAAAACGGGCTCGGCGCCCAGTGACGCGGGCAGCGAGGCAGCCAGCAAAAGGGTGATGCAGGCGGCAGATTGGCCGGGTAATCTCTGAAATATTGTCATTCTTGTCGGTTTTATGTCGGACATCGGGCTATCCTACTGAGCGAACGGCTTTGCGCAAGTACTGATGTCACACCGTGCAGACTCCTTTGGGCAGGTTTAGATGGTGATTCAGACAAAATCAGAGGAAACCTTCCGAACCCTCCGGGACTGGCTGGAAACGCCCCTCGGCGAGGCGCTGTTGCAGCAGGAATTCAGGGTGGTCGAGGAGGCATTTGACGGCATATTCGGCGAGCAATGCCTGCAACTGGGTGCCTGGGGCGAGCCAAACGGCTTTTTGCGCTTCGCCAGGACCCAGCAGAGCGCCTGTATTGCCGATATTGGTGGTATAGCCGATTCTGGGGCCGCCACGCCGCCATCTGAGGCCTGCAAGAGCCT
Source organism: uncultured Woeseiaceae bacterium (assembly GCA_964386685.1). Classification (GTDB taxonomy): domain Bacteria; phylum Pseudomonadota; class Gammaproteobacteria; order Steroidobacterales; family Woeseiaceae; genus JACZWL01. The sequence continues at coordinate 4,059 of CAYLSX010000166.1, forward strand.
TGGCGCAATAGGCCACCTGCACCGGCTGCCAGTGGCCAGTGACTCCGTTGACGCCGTCCTGCTGCCCCATACGCTGGATTACTCGGACCGGCCGCACGCCATATTGCGAGAGGCCCAGCGAGTATTGAGATCCGACGGCCGTCTCGTCGTGCTGGGCTTCAGACCCGGCGGGCTTTGGGGGCTGCGGCGCCTGATTCCGGGCGCGGGACTGCCGCCGGGCGTCGATCACCTCATCTCCGACAGGCGCCTCTCGGACTGGCTGCAGCTGCTGGACTTCCGCATCCAGGGCGCCAGCCGCTATTTCTTCCGCTGGCCGCTGCCCGGCAACAAAGGCTCGACCTCGCCGCTGTGGGAACGGCGCGGCCAACGCTGGTGGCCGGAGCTCAGCGCTTGCTATATGCTCACGGCCCAGAAACGTGTGTACACACTGACACCGGTAAGAAAACCATGGCGTTCGCGTCCGGAAGTAGTGGCCGGACTGGTTAAACCCACGACAAGAGTTTCCCGCATCCGCTTTGACCG
>CAYLSX010000167.1:0-4572 GCA_964386685.1 uncultured Woeseiaceae bacterium
GGCGAGTACATGCAGGATGCCTGGTCGCTGGTGCGCATCTACGATATCGATGGCTTGCATCTTGAAACGGTAGACTTGCCCGGCATCGGCACTGCCTCCGGCTTCGCCGGACGAGCAGACGATCCCGAGACATTCTTCCGCTACGAAAGTTATGACACGCCTTCGACCATCAATCGCTTCGATGTGGTTTCGGGTGAAGTCACTGTGTTCAAGAAAGCAGAGGTGGACTTCGATAGCGACGACTATGTGGTTGAGCAGGTGTTTTACGAATCCAAAGACGGCACCCGCATACCGATGTTCCTCACGCATCGTAAAGACATCGTCGCAGACGGTAATCGGCCGACCATGTTATACGGCTATGGCGGCTTCAACATATCCATGAAGCCCGGCTTCTCGATAACACGGCTTGCCTGGATGGAAATGGGCGGTATCTATGCCGTTGCCAATCTCAGGGGTGGTGGTGAATACGGTGAGGAGTGGCACAAAGCTGGCACCAAACTCGATAAGCAAAACGTATTCGACGATTTTATTGCGGCGGGTGAATACCTCATCGCAGAGAATTACACCAACCCGGGCAAACTGGCCATCTTCGGCGGCAGCAACGGCGGTCTGCTTGTTGGCGCGGTGATCAACCAGCGGCCGGAATTGTTCGGTGCTGCGATCCCGGCCGTAGGGGTCATGGATATGTTGCGTTTCCACAAGTTTACGGCGGGGCGATTCTGGGTCGACGACTACGGGTCGGCCGACAACGCGGAAGAGTTCGAAGCGCTATATGCCTATTCGCCGTATCACAACATCAAGGCGGGAACGAAATACCCGGCTGTGCTGGTCACGACGGCAGATACCGATGACCGCGTTGTCCCCGGCCACAGCTTTAAATACGCCGCCGCCATCCAGGCTGCACAGAAAGGCGATGCACCGGTTCTGATCCGTATCGAGACGCGCGCCGGCCACGGTGCCGGCATTCCGACGGAGAAGGTAATCCAGGCCTATGCCGATCGCTGGGCTTTTCTGTTCGAAAACCTCGACATGCGTTTGCCGGAAGGTTACGGCGAGGGCTAAGAAATCTGAGTGGACCTCGGCGGGCTCCGTCCCGCCGAGGACAAGCTAAAACGCGGCTGATGGCTTATAGATAGCAGCGAAGACCGCGCCTGCGATTATGAATCCAACAACGCCAGCTACGAACCAGATAACGGCAAGTTCGCCAGTTATCGGATATATGACGTAATGGTCGACTGAAGACGGGATAGAGATCAACAAACCAATCAACGCGCCGTAGCGAACGCCTTCCATGACGCCCTTGCCTTCGTGACCCAGGGTGAATATGTAGCAGAACAGCAGCAATCCTACGGCCCCGCCGAGCATCATCATCCACATCATGCTGTCCATTTCTTCCTTCGGCCGGAATACCGAAGCCAGCGACTGATATGTCTCGGACAGCCCGAGCCCGTGAATGACGTAGCCATAAACATTCATGACCACTAAAACCACGATCCAGCCAATCCAGCAGGTCTTGTTGCTCATTGCGTTATTACTCATTGTTTTCCCCTTCTTGCGAGGTTCGTGAGCAAAACGCTAGCCTGCAATGCGCCATTTAGCAAGTCTGACGCGGTGCCTTACCAGATCTTTACGCGTTTCTCAGCTGGCAGGTAGAGAGCATCCGTCTCGGAGACGTCAAAGGCCTCGTAGAACTGTGGCACATTGCGCACGATGCCGTTCACGCGATACATACTGGGCGCATGCGGGTCGGTCTTGATCCGATTGCGCAGTGCCTCTTCCCGGTATTTGTTGCGCCAGACCTGGGCGTAGCCGAGGAATACCCGTTGCCAGCCAGTAAATCCATCCATCTCTGGCGGCTCTTTGCCACCCAGGGATATCTTGTAAGCGAGCAGGGCAATGCTCAGGCCGCCCAGGTCACCGATGTTCTCGCCGAGCGTGAACTCGCCGTTTACGTTCAGATCGTCGAATGGCTGAAAGGCGTTGTACTGTGTCACCAATTCGCCCGTTCTGGCCTCGAACTTCTGGCGATCCTCGTCTGTCCACCAGTTGCGCAATACGCCGTCGCCATCGAAGGTGCTGCCCTTATCATCGAAGCCGTGGCCTATCTCGTGGCCGATGATGGCGCCGATACCACCGAAGTTCACGGCATCCTCGGCATTCAGATCGAAGAACGGCGGTTGCAGGATGGCCGCCGGAAACGTAATTTGATTTAGCGCCTGGTTGTAAGAGGCATTCACAGTCTGCGGATTCATGTTCCACTCTTGCCGATCCACCGGTTCGCCCTGGCGCAGGACCTTTCGCTCGTACACCATCAGCGCCGAGCGATTCATGTTGCCGACAAGGTCGTTAGAATCGATGTCGAGTCTGGAATAGTCTTTCCACGCGTCGGGATAACCGATCTTGGCCGTGAATTTGGATAACTTATCCAGCGCTTGTTTACGCGTCTCTTCACCCATCCAATCGAGTTGCTTGATGCTGTATGCATAAGCCCTGATTAGATATTTGACGAGTTCCTGCATCTTTGCCTTTTCCTCAGGTGGAAAATGCTCGGCGACGTAGACTTTGCCCACGACTTCGCCCAGGTTGGCGTTAACGATGTTGACTCCGCGCCGCCATAGCGGCAATGGTTCCTCGACACCCCTCAGTGTCTTCGAGTAGAACTCGAAATTCTGCCGGTCCAGCTCCTCGTTCAGCAGCCCGGCTTTGTCGTTAAGCACGCTCCATTTGAGATAGGTCTTCCAGTCATCCAGGGAAGTGTCCTGAATGATGCCATCCAGGGCCTTCATGTAATCGACCATAAAAACGACGACGCCGTCGATGTCGGCAATGTCGGCCTCGGCAAGCCAGGAGTCCCAGGCGAAATTGGGCATGAGTCCGGGCAGATCCGCCGGCGTCAGCTTGTGATAATTCGCCGCGTAGTCGCGAGTGTCTTCCTTTTTCATGTGCTCGGCGGCAATGCGCGTTTCGAGCGCCATGATCATGTCCGCAGCCGCCCCACCGTCCTCGAGGCCTGCCAGCTCGAACATCCTGGCAATGTGATCTACATACTTGGCACGAATATCTTCTGACTTCTCGTCCTCCAGGAAGTAGAACTCACGATCGGCGAGGCCAAGGCCACCCTGCCAGGCGTACATCATGTATTGATTCGGATCTTTGAAATCGGCGTACTGATCCAGCTGGATCGGCATGTCGACACCGGATCGGTTGGCCTCCGCAAAATATGCGGCAAGCGCTTCGTAGTCACTCAGTGCCTCGATCTTCTCGAACTCTCCATGCAGCGGCCTGACGCCGAGCTCATTGCGGCGTTGCATGTTGATAAACGACGCGAAGAGATCGCCCACCTTTTGCTCATCACTGCCTTTGGCGAAATCGCCCGCGGCAGACTTCTCGATGATGGTTTTGACCTGTACCTGCGAATTGTCACGCAGAATCGTGGATATTCCATAGGCAGGCTTGTCGCTCGGGATCTCCGTCGCATCGATCCAGCCGCCGTTCACGTAGGCGTTGAAGTCATCTCCGGGACGCACCTCCGGGTCCATGTGCTCCAGCAGCAGCCCCGAATGCTTGGAATAGTCCACTTTGGCGACCTCGCGCTTCACCGGGGCCACGGCAGCCGGCGCCTCTGGCGACTCCGTCGCTGTGTCGTCCGACCCGCAGGCAGCGAGCACCAGCATCGTGCTGGCTAGTATGATCTTCACCATTGAATACCTGTCTGAATTCGCTTGAGAATCAAAATCGGATGGCGCATTTTGACTACTGAGGCGCGGGATTGTTCACCGATCGCTTCGCAATGGCAAGGAAATAGGCGATATGCTGTGACGGAACCAGGTAGGAAGGCCAAGATCGCTTGAGAAAAAATCAAAGCGATCGACCACTTGATAAGAATAAATAATATAAATCATACAGTTATATAAAGTAGTTAAGGTACTAAATTAAATCAGTTCTATGCTGCCTATATTAAGGAGTCGTTTCACAATAGGCAGGCCTGCTTTGGGGGAGACAAAGGGTGCGACAAAAAGACTTCCACGAGATCGGAACACGCTGGCGCTGGCTGGCCATTCTGCGACGATCTGAGTTTACGACAGCGTCGTGGGCGCAAACTTCCGCCCGATCTGCTGCAAAACCTGAAGATCTTGGCGACCCTGATACCCGCACTTGGGCTGGTACCGGCGCGATTGCCCTCACATCGGCCAGACCCACAGGATCATCGGTATCGATACCGCAATGATGATGATCTCCAACGGCAGGCCCATGCGCCAGTAGTCGCCGAAGCGATAACCGCCGGGTCCCATGATCAGCGTGTTGTTCTTGTGGCCGATCGGTGTAAGAAACGCACACGATGCGGCCACTGCAACACCCATCAGGAACGGATCCGGATTGACATTCAGCCGTGTTGAAATTTCCAACGCAATTGGCGCTGCGATCACAGCTGTCGCAGTGTTGTTCATGACATCGGACAAGGTCATCGTAACAATGATCAACAACGCCAGGACCACCACCGGTGAAAAGCCGTAAGTGATATCAACAATGCCATTCGCAATAAGTGCAGTGCCACCCGTTGAATGCAATGCG
>CAYLSX010000168.1:0-4536 GCA_964386685.1 uncultured Woeseiaceae bacterium
GGCCGGAGGGCCTAAGCCCTTATTCTACATTCAATTTGTGGACTTTCGATACTGCCAGACGCAAGCTCCGTGAAGGGGCGCACAGTTTAACAACAACCATCGGCCTAGGTGTCGCCTAATTCGGACCAGCCTTCGTGCGGCCGAAACCGTTCGCCGTATTTGGCGGCTAGCTCTGACAGCGTCGCCTGGACTTCCGCCGTGCCGCGATTCCGGGCGTAATGCAGTGGACCGCCGCGAAATGGCGCAAAACCGGTGCCGAATATGACGCCGGCGTCGAGCAGGTCCGCGTCGCTGACCACGCCCTCATGCAGGCACGCCACGGCCTCGTTGATCATCGGAAGCATCAGCCGGTCCTGCAGGTCGTCCGGCAACGCCGCTTCGCCGGCGTCGTCATCCTTGACGGCTTTGCCATCCTCCCAGCGGTAGAAGCCCTGGCCTGACTTACGTCCGAGCTGGTCATTCTCCACCATCGATATCAGGCGTTCAGGTATCGGTCGATTGAAGGCGGCCCCGAGCACTTTCGAAACATTGAGAGCAACATCGATGCCGATACTGTCGACGAGTTCGACCGGTCCCATCGGCATGCCGAAGTCCTCGGCCAGCTTGTCGATTTCGGCCAATGGCACACCCGCTTCGGCGATGTGCATTGCCTCCGCCATATAAGGCGCTAACAAGCGATTGACGACGAAGCCCGGGGAGCTGGTGCACTCGAGGGGAAACTTGCTGATCGCTTTGACAAATGCGAATCCTACGTCGAGCACTTCCTGTGCCGTGTCCTCGCACTTGATGACTTCGACCAGCGGTAACATTGCGACCGGATTGAAAAAATGCAGTCCAATGAATCGCTCCGGCTGATGCAGAACCGTACGGAGCTCCTCCAGACGAATACTGGAGGTATTCGTTGCCAGGATTGCGCCCGGCTTCATCGACGATTCGATTTTTTTGTACAGCTCCTGTTTGGCATGCGGATCTTCGAATATTGCTTCGATAATCAGGTCGGCGTCTGCGACCCCCAAGCCCTTGACGTCTGCGTTGAGCCGCGCGGCTGTCGCTTTGCGATCCTCAGCATCGCGAACTTTCTTACTGAATAATTTATTGGCCCGTTCCAATGCCGGTTCGATGTACTTCATCTCTCGATCCTGCAATGTCACGTTCATTCCGCGAAGTGCGCACCAGGCAGCAATATCGCCACCCATGACCCCGGCGCCCACAACGTGAACGCGGGATATTTTCTGCGCAGACTTGCCGCCTTGTGACTTGAGCCGATTCTGCAGAAAAAATACCCGCACCAGGTTTCGTGAGGTAGAGCCGATCAAAAGCTCTGCCATAGACTTTGCTTCGGCCTCGTAGCCGGTTTCCGCGGAGGCGCCGAATTTTGCCCACAAATTGATAATCGCGAACGGGGCAGGGTAGTGGTCTTTGCGCGCCTTCGACCTGACTTGTTTGAGCAGCATATTCGCCACGATCGGTCGGGCTGGAGCAAGATTCATCATGCGGTCGAGGAACGGCGCGCACGCCTTCGGTTTCCGTGATGCGATGAGTTCTTTGGCAGCCTGTCGCCAGTTGTCGGGGGCGGCGATCCGATCGACAAGCCGCTGCCGTATCGCTTTGCTGGCGGTAATCGATTTGCCGGTCAACATCAATGGCATGGCCGCACGAACACCCATAATCTGCACAGCTCTCACTGTGCCACCGAATCCGGGATGGATGCCGAGCTGCACCTCGGGCAGGCCCAGAATCGGTTTCTTGTTTTGCAGCGCCAGCCGGTAATCGCAGGCCATTGCGAGTTCGAGGCCGCCACCCAGGGCATAGCCGTTAATGGCTGCGACAGTCGGACATTGCAAAGCCTCGACGCGATCCAACACCTGTTGTCCGAGGCGGACCAGATCAAAGGCTTGCTCGGCGTTTTCGATATGAGTGAATTCCTTGATATCCGCGCCCATGATGAAGCCATTGCTCTTGCCGGAGTAAATGACCAGACCACGTGGCGGATTGACCTCGTAAGGTGCAATAACCGCGGCAAGTTCTTCTAATACCACTGCAGACAATACGTTTGCACTTTCATCGACGTTGTCGATGCCCAGCCAGACGATGCCATCGTCGTCGGTCTCGATGCGCCAGTTTTTTGGATCGCTCATGTTGTTATGTTCCGTCTAAGCCACTTCGAAATCGCAGACGAGTGGCAGATGATCAGAGAATCGTATTTGCGGGATGTCGAAGTTGGTCACCTCGATGCCCTCCTGATAGAGAATGAAATCCAGTTCCTTTCTCGGCGCACGGCTGGGATAGGAGGGCAGGCTGTCGGTATTCGCACTCCTTAATCCCGTCGCACGCTTGAATAAATAGATCTCGTTTTCTCCCCAAAACGTATTGAAGTCGCCGGCGACGATAACCGGCTTCTCGGTGACGTCGATGAGATCGTGCAGGCGGCGCAACTGCAGATGCCGGTGCCGGTACTTGAGAGACAAATGCACCAGGAACACGGCGAAGTTATCCATTTCGAGTTCGATAATCAGTCGCTTGATGCCGGTATCGAAATAGTGAAACGTCTCGCCGTGAACGCGGGGGGCGGCGAGGAACGCATTGCCCTGTTTGCGAATGATAGGCAGCATCTGATTAAAGGATTTAGCACCGTACTTGATTTCGTATGACGTATTCATGCCGAGATCCGCGGCAATTTTCTCGGCCTGATTAACACGGCGGCTGCGAATCGAACCGGTGTCGACTTCGATCAGGCCAACGATGTCCGGGTCAACCGACTTGATGAAGTCGGTAATATCGCCCAGTGCGTTCTGGCTGCCCAGGATATATCCGGCTCCCGGAAGCGGTACGTGCATGGACGCGCCACCGCCAACGGCATACCGAATGTTGTATAGGAGGAGTCGCATGAGTTCGAGGCTACGATACCGAATGAGCGAGCTTTAGGACACTGTACTCCCATAAAAAGTGTCAATTGGCTAAACTGCAGCTTCAATTCGGTAGTCGGGGACCGCAATGTCTGAAGATAATCCCATTCGCGTGTTTGTGACCCACAATTTTGTAGAGGATGCCCATTACATGCGTGTCTTCGAGTTTTTGGAGGGTGTTGATCGCTTTTTCTACCTGAACTGCAGTAAACCCGAGAATGTCCCCGAGACCGGCGGCCTCGAGGCGATCAAGGACGAGCTGATCATCCAGATCAAGGGATCAGAGGCGGTGATCGTGCTGGCCAACCACTTCATCGACAACCATGACCTCGTGAGCTACCAGATGGACGTAGCTGAGGCCAACGACAAGCCGCTTATTGCGATCCGACCCTTCGGCGGCGTGGCGGAGACCCCGGATGAACTGGCCGACCGCGTCAAAGAGCATATTGAATGGGATGCTCGGCAAATTGCCGATGCGCTGCGACGTCAGGCCCGCCTGGAGGACACGGCGCGCTGGGATGTCATCGACTTTCCATAAATGTTTTAAAACAGTCGGTTATCTACACTACTTGAACTGATTTATCTCTTATGAGCAAGGCAAATCGGCCACTGATCATTGCCCACCGGGGCGCTTCCGGATATCTGCCGGAACACACGCTCGAGGCCAAGGCACTGGCTTTTGGATTGGGCGCAGACTTCCTCGAGCAGGACGTTGTCGCTAGCAGGGACGACCAGCTTGTCGTGCTGCACGATATTCACCTCGAGCGGGTCACCGACGTCGCAGAACGCTACCCGGATCGCCACAGAGACGACGGGCGCTTCTACGCCCGCGATTTCGATCTTGAGGAGATCCAGGGCCTGCGTGCCTGGGAGCGTCTGAACCGCGAACTGAGCGGCGCCGAATTTCCCCGCCGATACCCCGAGAAAAGTGGCAATTTCAGAGTGCCGTCGCTGCACGATGAGCTCGAATTGATCGCCGGGATGAACCACGCCAGCGGCCGAAACGTCGGCATCTATCCTGAGATCAAGAAACCTGCCTGGCATCGGCAAGAAGGCTTCGACCTGAGCGCCAAACTGCTGCAGGTGCTCGATGATTTTGGCTACCGCGACGCCGGCGATGCGGCGTTCGTGCAATGTTTCGACGCCAAGGAGGTCGTTCGTTTACGAGATGAACTGGATTGCAAGCTGCCATTGATCCAATTGATCGGTAACAACAGCTGGCAGGAATCGGATACCGATTACGATCAGCTTGTTACGGAGGAGGGGATGAGACAGGTGGCAAAGAGTGCCGATGGCATCGGCCCTGGCATATGGCATCTTTATACACTCGCCGAGATCGATGGTCAGCCGGTATCCAGCGGCCTTGTCAGTCTCGCACATTCACTTGACCTTGCCGTGCATCCTTACACGTTCAGGGTCGATCAAATGCCGCCCGGATTCGAGACCTTCGAGGCGGCAGTCCAATGGTTCGTCAATACGCTCGCAATCGACGGGCTGTTTACGGATTTTCCAGACAGGGCGCTGCACGCAATCGCCCAGGACTAAACCATTGAATCGAGATCTGCACGGCCGCAACTGTGAGGCTATTCCACATTAATAAAAGTCTGTATAGTGTTGAATTATAATATAA
>CAYLSX010000169.1:0-4529 GCA_964386685.1 uncultured Woeseiaceae bacterium
GCAGACAGTACGATGAAGCTGACAGATTTTATCTACTCAAAGACGGGCTTTACCTTCGACCTGCCCAATTTGGCGACCGATCTGAACGCACAGGATATGGTCGCGTCATTGATCGCATTGGTTGCCAAGAGCGATGGCGGCATTTCCCCGGATGAAACCGTGCGCATGGTGGAGATGCTGCGTCAACGGTTTCCGCTGGGCCGGGGTGAGGCACTAAATTTGATTACTCGCGCCGCTCACGAATTACATGCAGACTCACATCTCGATGAAATATTGAAAGAGATCAATGATAAGTTGCCATTGCCTCACAAAGAGGAATTGATGCTCATGGTGCTGCACGTTATCGCGGCAGACAACGAAAAAGACGCAGGAGAAATGCAGCTTCTTGCAACCCTGGTCGATAGATTGAAAATTCCAGATAGCGTCATGCAGACTGTTTACTCACGTTATTTCGAAGACAAGAAAAATCGAAAGTGACTACAGCAGGATATTCGGGAACGCCGTTAGCGAAGAAACTCGGATTTAAAGAAGGCTGTCGCGTTCGTATCAAGAACGCACCCGATGATTACCTCGACCTGGTTAGTCCGCGACCGGAAAACGTACATATCTCCAAGAGCATAAGAAAAGACGTAGGTATTTTTCACTTCTTCACGCGGTCGTCGTCCGAGCTCAAATCACAACTGCCAAAATTGATTAGCACGATCGATCAAAATGGCATGATCTGGATCTCGTGGCCGAAAAAGTCATCCGGCGTACCCTCCAGTGTTACGGAGGACACCGTTCGCAGCATTGCTTTGCCATTAGGCCTGGTAGACGTCAAGGTCTGCGCCGTCGATGAGACCTGGTCCGGCCTGAAACTGGTTATACGCAAGGAACTGCGAAAGTAGCGATTCGTGGATCCGCATTGAGCATTATCGAGCCGCTCGATATTGTGCAGTGGCAAAACAAACGAAATGTGATCAGATGGAATGCTGCAGCGGAGTCGAACGAATATGAACGAAGTAATCCTCAAGCAATTTGATAATCCGGATGAAGTGACGCATTTCGAAAAAGGCAAATTCGAGACAGTGACGCTTGGCGGCATGACGATTGGCAGAGCAACTTATCAGCCGGGATGGAAATGGTCGGAAGACGTTGGGCCCGGAGTCGGCGAGGCCTTCTGTACCGTGGAACACGTCGGCATGGTGGTTTCCGGCTGCGCAACCGCAGCTTTCTCAGACGGCATAGTTACGGAGATGAGAGCCGGCGATCTGTTCCATGTGCCGTCAGCCCCGCATGACAGTTGGGTCGTCGGTGACGAACCGTATGTGTCTTTGCATTTCCTGGGCGCCACCCAATACGCGAAGTCGGGCAACTAAGCTGAGAGGCATTAATGTCGTGAACGCATCCGTACAAGCAATATCATTCTCAACGATGGTTTGGGTATTTGTTCCTGTGGCAGTCGTAATCGCCATACTCATGCGCTGGACATCAGTTGGCCGAACCGCCATTTACGGGGTCGCGCGCATGCTGATTCAGTTACTTCTGATCGGCTATGTGCTGGTATTTATTTTCGATGCCGACAATCCATGGTTCATCGTGGGTGTTCTGACCGTGATGCTCATGGCGGCCAGTGTGATCGCCATTCGACCAATACGGAGCAAAGGACCGACAGTGCTTCGCAATGCGTTTGTTGCCATCTTCATCGGTGGTGTTCTAACGCTGGCGCTTGTTACTCAGGTCGTTATCAATATCGAGCCCTGGTTCCTTCCCCGCTACATGGTGCCGCTCGCCGGCATGGTATTTACTGGTTCGATGAATGCCGTCAGCCTGGCGGCGGAAAGGCTGGAGTCAGAACTGGCGAGATCCGTTGATTTTGCCGAGGCTCGCGCGACTGCACTAAACGCCGCACTTATCCCAATGATCAATTCTCTGTTTGCAGTCGGTCTTGTCTCGCTGCCCGGTATGATGACCGGGCAAATACTGTCCGGTGTCTCACCGATCGTCGCCGCCAAGTATCAAATTGTCGTTATGTGCATGTTTTTTAGTGCAGCAGGAATGTCAGCGTCGATATATCTCTCGCTGGCTCGGCAGCGACAACAATCTGAAGGGTGACGGGAGATCATTCTCGTTTTAACCATTCCGATAGATATAGCTGTACGCGTTGATCGCCGGCACCCCACCCAGATGTGCATAAAGCACCCTGGAGCCGACCGGGAAGAAGCCTATGCTCACCAGGTCAATCATTCCTTGCATCGATTTTCCCTCGTAGACCGGGTCGGTCATCATGCCTTCCATCCTCGCGCAAAGTCGAATTGCTTCATTGGTTTCAGCTGATGGCACGCCGTATTTCGGATATGCGTAATCCTCATTGAGGACAACGTCGTCGGCCGTTATCTCCTGGCCCAGCTCGACGAGCTCGGCTGTTTTTTGCGCAATGTCGAGCACTTGAGCCTTGGTTTGGGCAGGCGTACAGGAAGCGTCAATGCCGATCACGTTGCGTGCGCGACCGTCTTTGGCAAAGCCCACCAACATGCCTGCATGAGTCGAGCCGGTTACGGTACAAACCACGATGTAGTCGAATTCGAAACCCAGCTCCTGTTCCTGCTGCCGAACTTCTTCGGCAAAACCGACGAAACCGAGTCCGCCATACTTGTGGACCGACGCACCGGCGGGAATGGCATAGGGCCTGCCGCCCTGATCCTTGACATCCTGTATCGCCTTTTCCCAGCTCTCTCGAATGCCGATATCGAATCCCTCGTCGACCATGTCGATCTCGGCGCCCATTACACGGCTCATCAGAATGTTGCCAACGCGATCGTATACGGCATCTTGAAAGGGCACCCAGCTTTCCTGGACGAGGCGGCACTTCATACCGATTTTTGCCGCTACTGCGGCAACCTGACGCGTGTGGTTCGATTGAACGCCGCCGATCGTGACCAGTGTGTCGGCTTTGCTCACAATTGCATCCGGCACGATGTACTCGAGCTTGCGTATTTTGTTGCCACCGCCCGCCAGTCCGGAGTTACAGTCTTCCCGCTTGGCGAACAGCTCAACCTGCCCACCGAGATGTTCGGACAGGCGGCTCATTTTTTCGATCGGCGTCGGGCCGAAAGTCAGTGGATAGCGTTCGAATTTCTCAAGCATGGCACCCCCTCAGGCTGGTTTGTCAGCCCTGTGCGTGTCGTCACGGCAGCCTTAGCATATTGAATCCAGAGCGGACGGTCTAACCTGAGTAAACACACCTCGTTGTGATTGTCGGTAGTTGATCAGACAGATACTGTCAGACAATAGCGAGTTCGGATGACCGCTTTACGTCCGCAAGCAGCCGGTAAGATATTATTGGTCTGAGGGACCGCTAGTTACCTGAAGCCGACTCAGCACGCCTTCCCCCTAAGCGTGGCTCCCTGGCTGCTGTAGCACGATCAGCGCAAGCCAACCAAAAAATAAAACGACCGGCAAGACCATCACAATGGCCAGGTTGATTTGGTTCCGCTTGATGGCCAGTCCAGCTAGCAGCACGACCAGTGGTGCTAGCAATGCGGTAAACGCAAACCGCGGCGTCGCCGCGAGATACAGGCTAATCGGCAAGATCAAAATCGCAGCGGTATACAAATACCGAGGCCGTTTATGAAACATACCAAATCCGCTTAGTGCCAGCGCGACCAACAGAGCGGGCCAGCCCAGCAAAGCAGGCCACCAATTTAGGTAGCTAGTCATCTTGTCTGGGTGTTGTTGACTGTTATGGAATGGACAATCTTGTCGATCACTGCAGTTTCGATATCTCTTGACTCCGGATCACACTGATACGTGATAAACAGAATCGTCCGCTCGTTCGCAATCCACCACTGCCGATAAAACACGCCGTTTTCGGTGTAACTATGCTGATAGCCGGCATAGTCTCCCCAGTGCTCCCAGGCCAGTGGTGTTGATAGATCGAGGTTGGTCAGATTTCTCAACCTGTCTTCACTGACAGCACCAGGTGCGTCGTATGAGCGCATTCTTAGGATGCCTGCGCCGTTACGGTCACGAAGACCAATAACGCCTACACTATTCTCATTAGGTCCATTCTCGATGCTCTGCTCCCAACCGTCCGGTATTTCTATAAGAAAGGAGGGGAAGGACAGATTTTCGGCGTTTACATTCGCTGTTATGCTGAAGAGAATTATTCCGAAGAGATTTTTTATCACGGAGAGTCCTCGCTGGTAATTTTCCGCAACACGTTTGCCTATTGAACGAACCTGAGCGGAACTTCGTATCGTAAATTTGATCGTTGAAGCTGTGAAAGGTTCCGAAGGCGCGAGACTGAGCCAACAGAACGAGCGGGCTCGAGGGTCCATAAAGCGTAGGATCGGGAGTAGCGGGCGTCCAAACGGATGGCGGCTTGTGGCCGAATTGAGTCTGTCCAGTCGGTCCATGCCGAACGACCGCTAACCGAGAGAGCTGACATTCGATTTCGACAATCTGTCAAAATTGCCATTGAGGGGCTGGTTTGCGTCGGGTAGCAGCCAGTCACACGAATTGAGCTACAATTTCCGCAACTGACCCAA
>CAYLSX010000170.1:0-4365 GCA_964386685.1 uncultured Woeseiaceae bacterium
GTGAATGGTGATTACGATCACCTGCCAGAGCAGGCGTTTTACATGGTTGGCGGAATCGACGAGGCTGTCGAGCAAGCCAAGACGATGCAATAGGCGAAAGAGAAGAAGCAGATGGCCACAATCCAGGTCGACATCGTTTCAGCCGAAGGCGAAATCTACTCAGGTGACGCCGCGATGGTTTATGCGCCGGCCCGCATGGGCGAAGTCGGCATAGCGCCACGCCATGCGCCGCTACTTACGGCATTGAAGCCCGGTGAAGTCCGCGTCGAAGATCCGGAGGGCAAGGAACACTTCTTCTATATCACGGGCGGCATGCTCGAGATTCAGCCGCATCTCGTCACCGTTCTCGCCGATACGGCACTGCGGGGCGAACAGTTGGATGAAGCGGCAGCACTTGCTGCGCAGCAGGAAGCGGAAGAGGCATTGAAGGGCGCATCGGAAGAAACCGACCTTGCCCGCGCGCAACAGGAACTCGCCGAAGCGCGTGCCCGTTACCGCGCCGCACAGAAGCTCAAAGGCAAACGCTAAAAGTTACTCTGGCCGTGGCGCCAGCAGTCGGGTGAGCTTGTTGGGGTCACCGTCAATCGGCGTCGTTAAAGGAATCTCGAGCATCTCCATCATCAGCGGGTAAATATCGATATTGTCGATGGTGCCGATGGTTTCGCCAGCAGGGAGTCTTGGTCCCGCGGCCAAAAATATTCCATGCATGTCCTTGAACGCGGGATCCCAACCGTGCGTGCCGGCATAGATCTTGTTCAATTTGTCCCGACTCGAAAGAACGGCGTAGTGGGGATATGGTTGTACGATCACATCCGGAAAATTTGCACCTTCGGTGACGTGCCAATGCTCGGGTGTTTCTCCAGGCGACCACGCACGGCCGTAATGCCAATCGCGATTGATCTGATCTCTTATCTGTTCGGCTCGCTGCGGGTCTTCCTGATCGAAATACAAATACGCAAATGCGCCGCCGTCGACTACCGTTATGCCATCGAGATCCAACAGGCCGCCCAGGATAAGGATATTGGTATCCTTGTCGTATGACGACTGCCCGTGGTCGGAAACCAGAACGACATAAACATCCTCGCTAAATGGCAATTTATCGATTCCGTCCATGAGCTTGCCCAAATAGCGGTCGACCCGCTTTATCTCAGCGATACTTTGCTTGGAGCCGACACCGTAGGCATGTGTATCTGAGTCGACGTGCTCGAAATATAGCGAAATGAAATGCGGTCGCCGCTCTGCCGGCATCGCCAACCATTCCAGCACCTGCTTTACGCGACGACGACCAGAGATATTTTCATCGAACCGATTCCAGTAAGTCAGTGGCACGCCCTGGATGGCGGCCTCTGTACCAATGAAGAAAAACGCCGCGGCGACCATGCCGTTCTTCTCGGCGGCAACCCATATCGGTTCACCGCCATACCATCGTTCCTGCTGCACGATCTTGGCTGTCTTATACAAATACCAGTCACCACTGTCCCGATCGGGAAAATCATTGGCGACGATGCCATGGTTGGCCGGATACAGCCCCGTGGCAATGCTGTAGTGATTCGGAAACGTCAGCGTTGGAAATACGGGCTGCGACGATTCTGCCCGTACGCCCCGGGCGGCCAGCCGGTCCATCGCCGGGGTCTCGTATAGGTCCTGATAATCCCAACGAAAACCGTCAAGGGATATCAATATCAGGTATGGCTTGTCCCGTTGCTCCGGCGCATTGATTCCTCCAGTGCCGATGCTGTCCGCGATTGCCGGTATACTGAAGGCCGCCAATGAGCAAAGCAGCGCTTGCAATATCCATGAACCCAGCTTCAAATTTATTCTCCTAATGCATACAAACACGGATGTCAGCATCATAATTCTCGCGGCGGGCCAGGGAAAGCGCATGCACTCTCTGTTGCCGAAAGTACTGCAGCCGCTGGCGGGCAAGCCGCTATTGCAACACGTCGTCGATACCTCGCTGAAAACAGGATCCGGAGACATTTGCGTGGTTTATGGACACGGCGGGGACGCGGTACCGGCGGCATTCGAAGGCCAGAATCTACGCTGGGCATTGCAGGCGGAGCAGTTGGGCACGGGCCATGCCGTGCAACAGGCGATGCCGGATACGCCCGACGATAATGTGGTGCTGATCCTCTATGGAGATGTACCGCTTCTTCGAGCGGAAACGCTGACTCGGATGCTCGAAACCTGTGGCGATAATGATTGCGCGGTGCTCACCGTCGACCTGGATAATCCATCCGGATACGGCCGCATCATTCGGCAAGACGGCAAGGTCATCCGAAGCATTGAAGAGAAAGATGCGACGGATGAGGAGCGGGCAACAAAGGAGATCAACTCCGGTGTCATGGCTTGTCCTGCACACAAGCTCAAAGACTGGCTGGAGAGAATGAATAATGACAACAGTCAGGGAGAGTATTATCTGACTGACGTTATCGCGTTAGCAGTTGACGATGGCTGCACGGTACATGGAGTCAAAGCGAATAATTGGGTGGAAGTGATGGGTATTAATGACAAGAAGCAACTGGCAGAAGCAGAGCGCGCTTTGCAGACGAGGCTCGTAAATGAGTTGATGGAACAAGGTGTCGGCTTCGCGGATCCGGCCCGGGTAGACATCCGTGGCGAGCTAATTTGCGGAAAGGATGTGTACATTGATGTGAATTGCGTTTTCGAAGGCGAGGTTACACTCGGCGATAACGTCAAGGTTGAGTCGAATAATCTTGTTCGCGACAGCCGGATTGGCGCAGGCACAGTTATGCATTCGAACTGTCATGTCGAGGGGGCGACGACCGGCGGAGATTGTGAGATCGGCCCCTTTTCAAGACTCAGGCCGGGCGCAGAGCTTGCTGATAATGTAAAAGTCGGCAATTTCGTCGAAGTAAAGAAAAGCATCATCGCCGAGGGCAGCAAAGTTAATCACCTGACTTATATCGGAGATACAGACATCGGCAAAGACGTCAACATCGGCGCGGGCACAATCGTCTGTAACTACGACGGCGCGAACAAACATCGCACGACGATCGGGGACAATGTATTCATAGGCTCCGGCGTGGAACTAATTGCACCAGTGGAGATTGGCGCCGGCGCGAATATCGGTGCAGGCTCGACGATCTCGAAATCCGCGCCAGCGGGCAAACTCACGGTCGCACGCGCCAGGCAGGCGACCGTACCCGGTTGGCAGCGGCCGAAAAAGAGGAGTTAATCACCTTATTTATCAACGTGTTATCCTGGCCCTTGCTGATTTGTGCGAACTGTAGCACTCTGGCCGACCGCGCAATTTGCGACAATCGAATTAAGTCAAACCAGAGGTCAGGGAGAACCCGTTTATATGTGTGGAATCGTCGGTGCTGTCGCCGAAAGAGATGTCGTACCGATACTGATGGAAGGCCTTCGCCGACTTGAGTATCGCGGTTACGACTCGGCCGGAATCGCGATCCTGGATGGCAAGACTGTCAATCGAGTACGCCGACTCGGCAAGGTTCAGGAACTTCAACAAGCACTCGACAAAGAACCCGTTCGTGGTGTTACCGGAATTGCTCATACGCGCTGGGCGACGCATGGCGCACCAAGTGAATCTAATGCGCACCCACACATGTCTGGCTCGACGCTTGCGGTCGTCCACAACGGAATCATCGAGAACTACGAGGAACTCCGGGAGGACCTCAAAAAACACGGCTACAAATTCGAGTCGGAAACCGATACCGAAGTTGTCGCGCATCGCATCCAACATCATCTGAAAGGCGGCAAAACTTTTCCGGATTCTGTACGCGCCACCGTTGCAGAACTCGAAGGCGCATACGCATTGGCCGTCATGAATTCCGACGATCCCCATACGCTCGTACTTGCGCGAGCCGGATGCCCGGTCGTCGTCGGCTTAGGGATAGGAGAAAACTTCGTTGCCTCGGATGTAGCGGCCCTGTTGCCGGTTACAAGAAAATTCATGTTCCTCGAAGAGGGAGATGTCGCGATCGTCAATCGTGAAGACGTAACCGTGTACGATCGGGACGGCGGTGAAGTTGCGCGACCAGTAAAGGAAAGCGAGTTGTCTGCAGATGCCGCATCTCGTGGAAAGTTTCGGCATTACATGCAAAAGGAAATCCACGAGCAGGCTGCGGCCGTTTCGCGGACGCTCGAGGAGCGTATTGCCGACGGCAAAGTGCTGGATGCTGCATTCGGTCCCGGTGCCGACAAGATACTCGACAAGACAAAAGGCGTGCACATCGTCGCATGTGGAACCAGTTACCATGCCGGCCTGATCGCGCGTTACTGGATCGAACAGCTCTGCAGGGTGCCGTGTATGGTCGAGATCGCGAGCGAATATCGCTACCGTTCGCCGGTTGTGCCGGAAGGCACGCTTTTCCTGACGAT
>CAYLSX010000171.1:0-4354 GCA_964386685.1 uncultured Woeseiaceae bacterium
AACAGCCTTGGCCGCAAGTTCTACATCGGCATGGTGTCGGCAATACTTTTTCTCAGCGCTGCGAGTACTGCATTGTCCGCAGAGGATGAGGCGGCGACGGTAGCCGATGCCGACGAGATTCGGGTTTCAAGAAGCCTGCGAGGCAGCCCTGATCGAATCAGGGAAAAGTACTCGAAACTGGGACAAACGGAGAACAACTATCAGGCGCTCAGCCTCAGCGGCACGCGATCATCGCCCAGCGGTAGCCAAAACACCGGATACGATTTCTGGTTCTATACGGCCGATGTCATTCTCTTTAACGATGACGATTTCGATGGATATTACTGGGGCATCGACCTGCTGTTCGATGCCGACACCTATTACGACGTCGTGGACGTTTATGCGGTCGTATACCTGAGCCTCAACGGCGGTCCCTGGAATGAAGTTGCAATAACGGAATCGTTTCCGATATTCGGCGCAACCAGTGACGATGAGTACGTCCTCGTAACTGAGCTGATGTCGGGCTACCCGACGGGCCGCTACGATATTCTCATCGAACTCTTCGATTCCTTCGATGGCGAGTTTCTGGTCGACTTCGGGCCGGAAGATTCCTCGGAACTCAGCTTCCTGCCGTTGGAGGACTTTAACCGTGACGATCCGAACTTTGATGATCACGTTGTAGTCGTTCACGGCGGTGGTGGCGCGGTCAGTTGGTGGATGATTTCCATGATGCTACTGTTGTTGCTTGGAACTTCACTACGAAACAATCGCAAGCGTCGGCAAAAAGCTCCGATCCGGATCGACAAGCTCGACTGACCTAACCCGGTTGATGCTCGATCGGATCGAGCAACACAATGAATCGTTGAACGCGTTCATCACGATTACTGGTGAACGCGCTCTCGATCAGGCAAGAAAAGCAGACGAAGAGATTCGTCAGGGAAATGATCGCGGCCCGCTTCACGGTATTCCGCTGGTCGTTAAGGATCTCTTTGCCACCAAAGGCATTCGCACAACCTGCGGTTCGAAATTATTCGAGGACTGGATACCCGATCACGATGCAGCGGCCGTTAGCCGTGTACTCGATGCCGGAGCGGTATTGCTTGGCAAGACGGGTCTGCACGAGCTGGCATACGGGAATACCAGCATCAATCCTTTTTTCGGCGCAGTCCGAAATCCCTGGGCCACAGATCACGACCCGGGTGGCTCGAGTGGAGGCTCCGCGTCGGCCGTGTCGGCAGGACTGGCTTTTGCAGCACTCGGCACTGAAACAGGATGTTCTATCCGTCAGCCGGCCCACTGCTGTGGCATTGTCGGGCATAAACCGACTCACGGGCTGATAAACATAGAAGGTGTACAAGCGCTGGTGCCGACGATGGACCATGTCGGGCCACTGACGCGCAGCGTCAAAGATGCAGCACTGATGCTCGACGTACTTGCCGGATCGGAAAACTACGATTGCGAAGGCGCTACGCTCGATGACATGAGAATCGGGGTTGCGCGGGATTTCTTTTTCGACGGCTACGAAGAGGTCATCAGCGTTGTGGACGAGGCACTCGATACATTAACTGAGCTGGGTATCAAGCTTATCGACATTGACATTCCTGACGTCGAACAGGCGTCGAAGGAAGCACGTGTCACCTTTGCCGAGGCAAACGCAGTTCACGCCGACAGTCTCCGCGAAAATCCTCAAGGCTTTAGCGAAGAACTTCGCGGCCGACTGGCCGAGTCTGCGGGCATTTCCGAAGCGCGCTATGCGCGGGCGCAACAATTTCGTCGGGAGTTCACTAAAAGTTGCGAGGCGCTGATGTCAACGTGTGACGTATTGGTCGCGCCGACTGCGACCATCGCTGCAGCACCGATCGCAGACAGACCGGCGGACTACCGGCGGCATGGCTGGAAGAATACCGGCATCTCGGACTTCACGGGCCAGCCATCTGTGTCTATCCCTTGCGGATTCACCGACAAGGGAATGCCTGTAGGCATAATGTTCACAGGCCGACTGTTCGAAGACAAAAGGGTATTACAAATCGGGCACGCGATTCAGCAGGCAACGGACTGGTACCGTGCGCCACCTGAGTTTCCGTAAGGGCCTGCTTCAGGCTGCGGATTCGACACTCGCCGATGGCACCCTTTCGTTGCGGGCTGTGCGCATGACCTTTCTTCCCCAGGCAGACAGCGTATCGAAATAAGCGTAGAGGGCCGGCACGACCAACAGGGAAACGATTGTAGAGAAGGCGAGGCCACCGATTATGGCGCGGGCCATGGGGAAATAAGGTGGTCCGTCGCCACCGACCTGGGTGGTGCCGACAGCAAGCGGCGCCAGTCCGACGATAGTGGTCGCGACCGTCATGAGAATGGGTCGCAGACGGTCCCGGCCGCCCTCGACGATTGCTTCGTTCCTGGGAACGCCTTCTTGTCGCAAATTGTTGATGTGGTCGACGAGTACGATGCCATTGTTCACGACGACGCCGATAAGAATCATGATGCCGATCGATGCCATGAAGGAAAACGTTGTTCCCGTCGCCGCGAAGAACAGGAACACGCCGAAAATGGAGAACACGATCGAGCCCAGGATAATTGAGAACGGAAATAGCATTGACTCGAACAAGGCCGCCATCACGAGGAATATACAGGCGATGCCGAGCATGATATTGGTCGCCATCATTTGCTGAGTTTCATCTTCGCGATCGAAACCGCGCCCAAATTTCCAGTTATATCCCGGTGGCAGTTCGTACTGTTCCATGAGGCTTTCGATCTTGGGCTTGAGATCATCGAGGCTGGTTTCTTCCCCCAGGTTCGCCGATATGACAACGGCTGTCTGTCGATCAACGCGACGAATCGTGTCGGGCGAATAACCGAAATGGAAATTTGCCACGCTACCGAGAGTGATGCGGCGGCCGTCCGCAGCATACAGTGGCAGGTCTGCGAGTTGCTCCACGGTTTGCTTGTCGCTACTCCTGAACGCCAGCCGGACGGCGACTTCGCCGAGCTCGCCACGGAACTCACGCAGGTTCTCGCCGCGCATCGCGATCGCTATAGATCTGGCGATTTCTTCGGCCGTCAGGCCTACGGCTGCGGCACGATCCCGATCGACGCTGACACGAACTTCACGCTCGCCCGATTCGGCGTCGGTCGACAAATCCTTAAGGCCTTCGATCGATTCCAGGGCTCGTGTGAGATCCACACTAAGTTCCTTCAGTCGCGCGGTCGAATCCCCGGATATCTGCATGCTGAAGCCTTCACCTCCGCCTTGCTGATCAAATTGGAAACTGGGTTTGCCGATTGCGATCGTCGGCAAGCCTTCTTCGATGCGTTTGATGATTTCCTTGGTTGACAGCGTCGCGGCATCTTCGTCGGTCAGCAAAATGGTCGATTCAGCACGACCCTTGTCGTAATAGCTGTAGATCGAGCGGATATTGAGTTCTTCCTGTTGGGAGAACAGGTATTCCTCGATGGTATCGACAGTCGCCTCCACGCGCTCCAGCGGATGCTGGCCTTCGACGTGAAACGGCATAAACAGGCGCCGCCCCGACTCCTGCGGAAAAGCATCAAACTTTACCAGGTCGAGCATCAGGGGCATCACGCCAATGACGCAGATGAGAATGATGCCCCCGAAGGTCTTCCAGGGACTCACCAGAATCCACTGCAGGCTCCGGACATAACGCCTGGTCAGACGGCTCATCAGCGCTTTGGCTTTCGGCTCGGGCGGTGGCCGTATGCGCGCAGCGAGCATCGGCACGAGTGTTTGCGCGATCAGCAGCGACGCGACCAACGCAACAATGATGGTAATAGCTACGTGAGTCATGAAAACTGAAATGTCGGTCTTGGTGCCAAACATGAGTGGAACGAAGACGATGATGGTCGTCGCGGTACCTGCAATAACGGCAAGGCCTACCTCATTGACGCCGCGCAACGTAGAAGTGAGGGGCTTGTCAGGATTCATGTTGCGGTGGCGAAAGACGCTTTCCGTTACGACGACGGCGTTGTCGACTAACATGCCGACGGCGAGCATCAGCCCCATCATCGTCAGCATGTTCAAAGTGAGACCGGCGAAGTACAGAACACCGAGCGTAATGGTCAGCGAGAATGGAACAGAAGCAGTAACGATAAGAGTGGTCGTGACCTGCCGAAGAAACAGGTAAAGGACAAGCAACGCCAATAGCGCGCCAATCATGCCGGCGTTGAGCAGATCGGACAATGAATCGCGTACCGCCGCGCCCTGATTATCCAGGTCAAAAATATTGATGCCCTGCATCTGCGGCAGGCGGCTGACTTTCTCGACCTCGGCCATCACGCGGTCAGTCACGTCAACCATGTTGGAACCGGTGGACTTGCTGATGGCTACGCCGATCGCATAGTTGCGGTCGAGGTGGCG
>CAYLSX010000172.1:0-4344 GCA_964386685.1 uncultured Woeseiaceae bacterium
GCTCTTGCGTTCCGTGATATCCCTGACGATTGCCAGTACAGAAGTCTTGTCGCGTCGAACGAAACGGGTTTCAAGATGAATACCCAGCGCCTCTAGAATATGTTCGTAAACCTGTGGTTTGCCGGTTTCCAGTGCTTGCCTGATGCAATGCGTCGCCCGGTCATCATTCTCGCAAGGATAGAAGTTGATTTCCGACGCCGTCGACAAAGCCTTGATCTGTTGCGTATGCACCGCGTCCGGCCCACTGAGACCCTGCTGTACCTCGCCGTCTTTATTGACGATAAAAATGAGGTCGGGAACGGCGCGAATGAGCCCTCGAAGATCATTCAGCGCTGTGAAGGTACGCAATATGTATCGGATGCGATGTGGGAGTACGGGCAGGGCGATGGGTTTGGTCAGGAAGTCCGTGGCGCCGACTGTGTAAGCGCGCTCAACGGACTCGGGATCGTCGCGGCTGGTAATTATGAAGATGGGAATTTCACGATCAGCTGTTCGTGCCCTGATGATCTCGCATACGGCGAAGCCATCCATCTCCGGCATTTCAACATCAAGCAGAATGACGTCCGGGTTGAACGTCGCGACCTGATCGATCGCATCCTTGCCGTTCGGCGCAGTGATGACTCGAAAGCCGGATTCCTCCAGCACCTTTTGAATTACCTTTCGATGCGTCGCATCGTCATCGGCAACGAGTACGAGTGGCTTGCCGGTTATTTGCGTGCTTTCACTCACGCGGCGGTCGCCTCAATCGTAATTTTTATCATTGCAATGATTGTTTGTCGTCGTGTCATAGCGCTCGCGTATCTCCGCACTGTCGTGAAATCGCATGAAAGACCGTGGCGTTGACACGCACTAATCCTCAGTCTTTATTCGTTCAAGATAAGACTCTGTAAACAAAGAGAATATTGTCCGGAAGGACAGGCATCCGAGACTCAAGTCACAGTTACGGCAAACCGTTCGCTGGGAATGGCTAATTCTGGCCGTATCCGCTCATCCAGTCACAGTGCGAAATGCGTGATATGACGGTCGCCACGGGCCCCGATCAGGGCCAGAGCCAGCCAAATACACCGGCCGTCAGCAGTCCGTAGATCAAGCCATCGAGTGCGTCTTTTGCCGTGGCGCTCCACGGCTGACCGAACCAGATCGACTTCATCGGCATGCCGCCCGCGTAGCAAAGTACGGCCGCAGTTCCGGCGACACGAAAGACCTTGAGATAATCTGCGCCGGCGGACAGGGCGATGCTCGTGATGTAGGCAACCATGGCGGAGACTAGCAGGCAGTAAACAAACCACTGCATCAGTTGTTTACTCATGTCCAGGGTGCCGTGCGGCACGATGACCAGCATGGCAGCCGGACCTTCCTCATATTTTTGCTTCCACTCGGGAGTGTTGCGTTCTTCGAGTGAGGCCGCGTTGGGGACGCTGTATTGGCCGACGCTGGCTCCCCCAAGCGCGCTTCTTGCCGCTTCCTCGTCAGGCAGTTTCTTCCACTCCGAGTCGTGATACTTGAGAACCATCCAGATCAGGCTGCTTGCGATGAATACGACGACAGCCGAAAGCAGAATCGGTAACCAAAGCGACATGAGACTGACGTTCATTGCTCTATCTCCCTTTTTGTTTGCCGGCGCAACGGCATCTTATAGGAGTAGTTTAGTTGATTGGTCGGACGACGGGGAACGAGACCCGGAATTCTGCGCCTGGCTCCCGGTTGATGACGTCAATATTGCCATTCATCGCCTGACTGAGTTGATGGACGATCGCGAGGCCGATACCCGTTCCGACGGTCTCCCGTGTCAGTTCACTTTCCGTACGGTAGAAAAGCTGAAAGATCTTTTTCATCTGATTCTTCGGAACGCCAGGACCGAAGTCGCGTACCGTGAAAAGCACCTTTTGACCGCCGCTTACCGTGCTGCTGATCTCGATACGTTTGCTTTCCGCATCGCGTGAGAATTTGATCGCGTTGTCGACGAGATTGATGATGATCTGAGCGAAGCAGTCGTCGTCGATATTGACGATCAGTTCGTCTCCTTCGGCATCATTCCGCATATCGAGCTCGAAGCCGGCGCGTTTTACCTGGCTCGAGATCTTCGACTCGATCTGGCTCATCAGCTCGCCGACGGTAACCGCCCGCAATTCGAACTGCGGTTCATTGCGCGTGATCTTTGCGAGCTGCAAAACATTTGAGATGAGCCGCGTAAGGCGCTCACTCTCGTCGTGAATGAACTCGTAGTATTGCTGCTTCTTGGCAGGCTCCGCCCAGCCTTCCCTGAGCATCTCGCCATACATTCGGATCGAGGTCAGGGGCGTCTTGAGTTCGTGACTGACTGCCGAGACGAAGTCCTGCTGCTGGCGAGCAAGATTGATCTGGCTAACACCCAGTCGATACAGGGTATAGAAGCCACCCAGGAATACGATCGCGAGGACCAAAGTGACCCAACCGAGGACCGCTGCGCCAGGCCCCGCGGGCAGGCCATTGATGCTGAATATCAGCTCGAGACCGTCGAATGGCGCGGACAGTGGAGCTCGATAGAGCAGGGCGCCAGCATACGATTCGGCAGCGTAATCCGGATAGCGGTTGCCGCTCAGCCTGAACACGATATCGTCGCGGTAAGCAACGATAAGGTTGGTCATGGCGGCAAGCCCCGTCTCGTAAAAGCCTGTATTTACGACGCCGGCCGCAAAAGCAGCTGGGCTCAACAGGATTCCCTGAATGTATCGCTCGCCGTCGCGCCAGACTTTGCGGAAAAGCACGAAATGGCCGCTGTCGAGCTGGCTGAACTCCAGCGGGTCGACTTCGCTCTCGAACGTGCTAATGCGGAGGTCCGTTGCAGGGCTGAGATTGACTGCGGGCTTACGTGCGACGAGCGTCGCGGCCGGCGGTTCCGATTCCGGAAGGGCGGTCTGCTCGCGTCGCTTCATTCTGCCGCGCGCAGCTGCG
The DNA here is from genome assembly GCA_964386685.1 of uncultured Woeseiaceae bacterium. Classification (GTDB taxonomy): domain Bacteria; phylum Pseudomonadota; class Gammaproteobacteria; order Steroidobacterales; family Woeseiaceae; genus JACZWL01. Next base: position 2,935 of record CAYLSX010000172.1, read on the forward strand.
CGTTCTTTGTCATCTGCCGGGCCGTCCGCTCGGGACTCTTCCGCGAGCTCACTCTTTCTTTGCAGGTCCGCGTCGAGTTTCAGGTCCGCGACCTTACCGAGCGTGTTGATCCTTGCCTTGCTCTCCAGCGTGCCGCCCAAAGTCTCGCCACCAAGTCCTGCATTGTTGTCGACGTACTCGAAGCTCTTTTTCGGCGTATTCAACTCGTCGAATACGGCCTGGTTATAGGTTTCATTTTGCTTCGGCAAGGCTTCCTGTGGCATCGCATACAGTCTGTCGATCGCGTCTTTGTCGCCGCCCAGGTCGCTTGATGCGGCCACAGTACTTTCCTGAAGCTGACGCTGGAAGAGTGCTGCACGATCCGCCTCTTCTTCGGCCGCGACCTGTTCCGCAAAACCACCGGCCGGCGCTGCAGGTAATGATGCGACCCCAGGTCTTGCTCCTGTCGGCTGGCGCCGCACCAGACGGTTGTCGCTCAGGATCTCTCGAATCTTTAACGCAACCTCGGTTCGTTGCTCGAATTCCTCAGCAGAGATGCCGAAAGAAGCAGGATTGGAATTGCCTTGTGGCAGCAATGGCGTCGAAAATTCTCCTTCCGTGCCGACCTGAAAATAGCCGATGATGCCGGGCAGGTCCTGGGCCACCGGAAACTCTGACAACGGCGAGCGCTGCACGAAATTCAGTTTCTGGTCTCCAGCTACGACCAGGAATGTGTAATCGGCAAACGAACGGGCCTCCGCGGTTTCAAGCTGAGTCATCAGGACCGAATCGATACGATTGCTCAGGCCCTCTGCGACGCCACGATATTGATGAAAAGCCTCCCATTTCAGCTGCCCGTAGGCCTGCCAGATCAGCACGCCTGTCGGCACCGCCAGTGCCAGGAAAAAGATCGCCAACAGGCCTTTCAGACGGCCCGTATCGAAGCCTTTGATCAGCGATTTCGGCAGCATCGCGCTAGTCCGCCGTCAGCAGGCGATAGCCGGCGCCACGCACCGTGACCAGGTTCGCCGGTTGCTTGGGATCCGCCTCGATCTTGCGCCGGATCTTGGCGATATGGATATCGACAGTACGTGTCTCTATTTCGAGGTTTCTAGCATAACCCCATACTTTTGTTAATAATTCCTCACGAGAAACTGGCCTGCTCGAGTTCGCGGCGAGATAGCTTATGACCTCAACCTCGCGCTTGGTAAAGGTCAGCGTCTCGGCGCCGTTCTGTCCCGAGAGGTTTTCGGTATCGATCTGAACATCGTTAGCCAGACTGATGGTGCGGGCCTGTTCGATGCCCAACTGAGAGCGCCGTAACACGGCCTCGACTCGCAGCAGCAGTTGCTGAATGGAGAAGGGCTTTGCCACATAGTCATCGGCGCCAAGTTTCAGGCCCTGAATGATCTCCTCGTCCGAGGTCTTGGC
>CAYLSX010000173.1:0-4300 GCA_964386685.1 uncultured Woeseiaceae bacterium
AGACGCGCGGAATCGTGCGGACTGATCAGTATCGGCGAGTCCCAGTTCCAGCGTTCCAGCAGTTCGCCTTTCTCCGGCTGCGGCTGGATATAAACAGTTTCCGCGACACGACGGTCGAATCGGTGCAAGACACCCTGTTGCGACTGGGCGTAGACGATATCGGGATTGGTGGGATCCGCGGCCGGCTGATGGCCGTCGCCACCGAGCGCGATGAACCAGTCCGAGTTTGATATGCCGTGCATGTTCAGCGTCCGGGACGGGCCACCCTGGCTGCTGTTGTCCTGAGTGCCGCCATAAACGTTGTAAAACGGCTCGTCATAGTCGACCGTGACTTTATAAAACTGCGTAACGGGGAGGTTGGCGATGAAACGCCAGTTCTCGCCAAGGTCCAGGCTCTCGTAAAGCCCTCCATCATTGCCGACCAACAGATAGTTCTTGTCATTCGGGTCGAAGGCGACCGCGTGGTGGTCGACATGTTTATTCTGATATTCAGTCTTTATGAAGTTCTTGCCACCATCCACCGAGTAATGCAGGTACACGTCCGCGTGATACAGGCGATCGAACTCGTGCGGGCTTGCCCAGATCTCCTGGTAATAGTGCGGGCCGGTGCCGCTGGCGACATATTCGCTCTGCTGTTCCCAGGTCTCGCCACCATCTTTCGATTTCCAGACCCCGCCGGTACGCAGTTTGAGTTCGATAGTTGCATAGAGAACGTCGGGATCGATCGGTGAAATCGCCATGCCGGTCTTGCCCATGTTCTCCTCGGGCAGGCCCTCAGTCAGCTCTCGCCAGGTATAGCCGCCATCGGTCGACTTGTGAATGCCGGTCTCGGGACCGCCATCCATCAGGCTTGGCACATTACGGAATCGCTGCCACGTCACGGCATAAAGCACGTCCGGGTCTCGCGGATCCATGTGCACTTCATTGACACCGGTGTAGTCGCCACCGCCCAGAACCTTCTCCCAGCTCTCTCCGCCATTGACGGTCTTGTACAGGCCGCGCTCGCCGCCGGCGGACCACAACGGTCCTTGCGATGCGACAAAGACAACGTTGGAGTCGCGCGGATCGACCCGGATCATGCTGATGTGTTGCGAGTTCTCGAGACCCATTCGGGTCCAGGATGCGCCGCCATCGAGACTCTTATATACACCGTCTCCGTAGCCTACGTGTCTGCCACTGACGTTCTCGCCGGTACCGACCCAAACGACGTCGGGCTGGCTCGGGTCGATCGTGACGCAGCCGATGGAGTAGGAGCCCTCGGAGTCGAATACGGGTGTCCATGTCGTACCGGCGTTTTTAGTTTTCCACACGCCACCGCTGCCGACAGCGACATACCAATAACTTCTGTTCTCGGGATGAATCGCGATGTCGGCGATGCGCCCGGACATGAACGCCGGCCCGATGTTCCGCAATTCCAGCCCTGCGAACGTTTCCTCGTTAAAACCCGGCGCAACGTCCGCGTCGTCCTGGCCGGCCGCGACTAACAATGACGGCAATAGCAAAAACGCAGGCCATAGGGTGCTGAATCGCTTCATGTTATTTCCTTTCTTGAATGCGCCCGTGATACTTCTTTTTGTAGGTCGCGTGCAGGTGACACATCGTGCCACAGGCGGCCGGTGTCAACCAGACTGTTCCGGCAGGAACTCCGATTTCACTGAATTGTGGATCGGCATCCAGTCCTCGTAACGCGCCGTCAGAATTCGGTAATCCTGTTCGTCATCTACGTCCAGGCTGAGGCCGCCGAATGGCGTCACGACCATCCGCAATGGACCTCCAAGAACCATGCTTGTGCGGGCCTCGACTCGTTCACGTGTATTCCAGCGGCGTAATCGGCGGTACAAGCGGCCACCCCGACGCGCAGCCATCATCGCGGCCTGCAGGCGGACGGTCATCCATGCGGCCTGAATTCCTCCCGGCTGGCTCAGGAAGTTGTAGGCGAGTCCGGCGACGTTTCTCCACTTGATCGCTTTGCGAAAACTGAAACCAGTCTGCAGAAATTCCAGATTGGTCAATACCCGGGGCCGTACCACGTAGATGTTCGCGAGTCGTATGCGAGCGAAATCCAGCTCTACAAACGGTCGAACGATGCCGTTCTCGCTGTATGGCTCGAGCCCGTCCTCGTCGGCCAGGCCGACCATGAGCCCATAAGCTAATTCAGACGCCCGCTCATCGGCTGCACAACGTGCGACGAAATCTTGCACAGAGTCTGAGGAGATTATCGGCAGATCGCTGGATATGCCCAGGTACGGCCGCATCGGGTCTCGATCACGTCCCTGTCTGGCGTGACGCGCCTCGCTTGCGTGAATGCCGGCCCAGCCGTTGGTGAGCATATTGCCTTCCTGCGGAATCAGGTGTACCGCTGCGGGCTCACCCTGAAGAGCATCCCGAACCTGCTCGACGGGCCCGATCACATAGATATCCGCGATCGACGCCGCGCCCAGCAGGGCATCGACCACGTGGCGCAGCAGCGGCTGTCCGGCCATGTCCAGAAAGGCCTTGTTTTGTCCCAGTATCAGGCGCGATGGATCGGCGTGCGTACCGGCCACTACGATCGCATCGATGGGCTCTGCAAAGGACTGAAAGTGTGTTTTCTTGTTCATATCTCGCAGTCGGCAGGATCAGCGGGTCTTATAGACTTGGACCTGATCCTGTTACACCATACGCGGTGTCCCCGGGCGACAATCTATCAACTGTTCGCCCATGTGCAAAGGAGAGCTTGTTGTCAGGGCTGCATCCAGACATCGACTTGAGCATCTACTCGATTGTCGGAATCCCGGTCGTCAACGCCGATGACGATCTTGCGGAAATAATCGATGCGGCGCTGACCTCAGGGGGCTTGTCCTTGCAAGACGGTGACGTCGTCGTCATTGCACAAAAGATCGTGTCGCTGGCCGAAGGCCGCAAGGTGCGGCTCGATGATGTTCAGGTATCTGCTGCGGCAGAAGAACTTGCAGCACAGACCGAAAAAGACCCACGCCTGGTCGAGTTGATATTGCAGGAGTCCGAAGAAGTTGTTCGCAGCAAGCCGGGCGTGATTATCACCAGGCATCGCCTGGGTCTTGTCGGCGCCAATGCCGGTATCGACCAGTCAAATATCGAACATGAGGACGGTGACTGCGCGCTCTTGTTGCCCGAAGAACCCGATCAGTCGGCGAGCTTGCTGCGAAATGCGCTTCGAGAGAAGACCGGCAGGAACGTGGGCGTCATCATCAGCGATAGCATGAACCGGCCCTGGCGTCTCGGCACGATCGGCACTGCGATCGGCAGCGCCGGCATCGATGTAGTCGATGATCGGCGTGGCGAGCCTGATCTCTATGGACGCGACTTGAAAGTGACCATGTCGAATCGGGCCGATGCGATCGCTGCGGCGGCAGTCCTGATCATGGGCGAGACCAGCGAACGCACGCCGGCAGTCATCGTTCGCGGCCTTCCCGCCGAGGACAGCACTCAGGTCGCGCGCGACGGTGTGCGGCCTTTGGCCGAAGATCTGTTCCTTTGATATGAGCGGCAAACGCTATCTGGCCCTCACGGGCGGCATCGGCGGCGCAAAACTGGCGCTCGGCCTGTCAAAAATCCTGGGCGCGGACGAGCTCGGCTTCATCGTGAATACCGGTGATGACTTCGAGCATCTCGGGCTGCACATTTCACCCGATATAGATACTCTGGTTTATACGCTTGCAGACCTGAACGACCCGGAGACCGGTTGGGGTCGACGCGACGAGAGTTGGCAATTCATGTCGGCGCTGGCCGATCTGGGCGGGGAGACCTGGTTCAAACTGGGCGACAAGGATCTCGCCCTGAACATCGAGCGCAGCCGGCGGCTTGGCCGCGGTGACTCGCTGAGTGACGTAACCGGGCACCTGGCGGAGTCACTGGGCGTCCTGCATGCGATCCTGCCGATGAGCAACGACCCGGTGCGAACGCGGGTTCATACCGAAGACGGCGCGATGGATTTTCAGCAGTATTTCGTACGCGAGCGCTGTGAACCCATCGTGAAGTGTTTCGAATATTCGGGATCTGAGACGGCAACACTCAATCCCGATTTGCAAACCTGGCTCGAATCCGAACGACTCGCGGGCATCGTTCTCTGCCCGTCCAATCCATTCATCAGCATCGACCCGATACTGTCTGTTCCATTGCTGCGCGACGCATTGCGTCAATGCACGGCACCGGTAATCGCAATATCGCCGATTGTCGGCGGCCGGGCTTTGAAAGGACCGCTTGCGAAAATCATGCAGGAGATGGCTATTCCTGTGACGGCCGGCTGGATCGCGGAGCACTATGGCGATTTTCTCGACGG
>CAYLSX010000174.1:0-4292 GCA_964386685.1 uncultured Woeseiaceae bacterium
CTGGCGCAGGGGTTCCTGATTGCCAAGGCCTTGCCGGATGAGGAATTTCGTCGTTGGTGCGCAACGATTACAGATGCAGACACCAGCGAGTATACGGTTCCCGCCATTCCCGCACACGCATCGACCTAAGGAAGCGCAAAGGCGATCACATAGTCGCCGGTCGTGCTGCCGATTCGCCCATGCCCGCCAGCAGCGATAACGACATATTGCTTTCCTGTCACCTCGAGGAAATAGGTCATCGGCGTCGCCTGCCCACCAGCCGGCAGTCTGCCTTCCCAGAGATTCATGCCGTTCTCGATATCGAATGCGCGCAGGTAGTTGTCAACAGCAGCGCCGATAAAGATCAGGCCGCTTTCGATTATGATCGCGCCACCTATGCCAGGTACGCCGTATTCGAAATTTGGCACAACCGCCGGAGCGATATCCTGGATCGTGCCAAGCGGTCTCTGCCATTTGATACTGCCGTCTTTCATGTCGACAGCCGACAGCGTCCCCCAGGGCGGGGCGATGCACGGCACATCCAGGGGTGACAGCAGGGCATCTCGCCGCATGCCGAAAGGCGTGCCGCTTTGGCGCGCAAATTCCTGACCTTCGAACTCGCCTGAGTCGAAGACCGTTCTTAAATCATCGCGCGGAACGAGCGCGACCTCCATCGCCAAATCCATCGAGAAGGCAACGGCTAGCTGCCGTTCCGGATCGAACGCGAGTCCGCCCCAATTGATGCCGCCCGCATAACCCGGGAATACGATCGTGCCTTCGGTGCTGGGAGGGGTAAATATTCCTTCCGATCGCAGCCCGGCAATTTTCTTGCGGCAGGACCTCTTGTCAAAATACAGCATGCCCCAGGCGTCTTCCTGCGTCACCGCGTTTGTTCGAGCCAGTGGTGGTGGAGCGACGGGATAAGGCTGCGTCGGCGATAAATGCTCACCAGCAACACCGCCTTGCGGTACCGGGCGTTCTTCAATCTCGAAAATCGGCTCTCCGGTCCGACGATCGAATGTGAAAATGAAGCCGGTCTTTGTCCCCTGCAATACAGCGGGAATGACGTCGTCCTCGTGCCGCAGATCGACGAGCGTCGGTTGCGAAGCCAGGTCGTAGTCCCACACGTCGTGGTGAACGAGTTGCTGATACCAGGCGACCTCACCTGTCGCGGCATGAAGCGCCACGAGTGAGTTCGCATAAAGATTGTCGCCTTCGCGCTCGCCGCCATAGAAATCCGGGCTGGCAGATCCGGTCGGCACATAAACCAGTCCCAATTCGGTATCCGCGGCCAGCGGCGCCCAGGCATTCGCCGAGCCGGTAATTGCGGCTTCATCGGGATTCCAGCTTGCATAGGCTGGATCGTCCGCGCTTCTCGGTATCGGATCCCAACGCCACCGTTCCGCGCCGCTTCGTGCATCAATGCCGCGGACGATGCCAAGCTCCGTCTCCACGGAGCGGTTGTCACCGATCGCCGATCCGACGACGAGCACATCGTCGACGATGACCGGCGGAGAGGTAACCGTGTAGTTGATCCATTCCTCGATATCGGCGCCGACATCCCGGTCGAGGAACAACTGGCCGTTTTCGCCAAAATCGACGCAAGGCTTACCACTCTCGCCGTCCAATGCGATCAGGCGCGCGTCGAGAGTCCCAACGAAGATTCGATGGCGGCAGGGCAAGTCAGCCGAAACCGTCTCGTCGATCCAGGAAGTAACGCCGCGATTCGCGATCTCGGCGTGATGCAGCGATCTGTCGATCTCGGCATCGAAACGCCAGATCTGTTCGCCGGTAGCCGGGTCGAGCGCGAATACGATCGCGCTGCCGGTCGGCAGGTATAGTCGCCCCTCGACCAGAATCGGGTTCGCCTGAAACGCGAACGGTTCGCGATGCCCCTGGCCGAGCTCACCGGTGCGAAAGAGCCAGGCCACCTCGAGTTGATCGACGTTTTCGGGTGTGATTTGCGAAAGGGAAGAATATTGCAGCCCGTGCTGGCTGCCGCCGTAGTGTGTCCATTCGTCGTGCGGTCCGGCGAGCACCGGCCAACAGGCCAACACCGTGACCGATAAAATCAGACCTGAAAGAATACGGGCGAGCATAAGGCCCGATTCTGCCAGAATTCTCCGATGCGTTTCTAAAGCAGGAAGCCGAGGTCTCGCTGCACGAAGTTGTCGATGTTCGGTGCGACTGACGCGAGATCTGCGTCTGGAATGCCGAACCACTTGGATAGCGTCGCCGCATACTGGTCCGCAGAGGTCGTCGGAATGATCCGCCCACCGCCAACATCATCCGGTCCGTTGATTTCCAGTATCGGGTAAGCGCCGTACATCTCGCGACCGGCGACTGCATCGCCGATGACAAGCTGATTGCCGCCCCAGGCGTGGTCTGTACCGTCGCCGTTCGACGTAAGGGTGCGCCCGAAGTCGGACTGCGTGAAACTCGTCACCATGTCGGACACGCCGAGCTCGACGGTCGCGTTGTAGAAAGCGGCCATCGATTCGCTGATGCCGCCCAGCAAGCCAGGCTGGTTCGCGAGTTGATCATCGTGGGAGTCGAAGCCACCGGTTGCCACGAAGAAAATCTGCCGCTGCATCTGCAGTTGATCCCGTACAGCAATTAATTGCGCGACGGTACTGAGCTGCCGGCCGAGCTGCGAGTTTGGAAATACGCTGTTGAGGACAGGCGCACCGGTAAGCGCATCTCCGATAAGGTCTGCGGAGGCCACGGCACGTCTTTGTACCTCGGCGAAACCACGCTCATATATCGAACCATAGTTCGCATTGATAATTTGTTCGAAGGCCGCGCGCTGAGCCTGTCCTCCCGCCGTATCGTCAAACCCGGTGAAAGGAATGGGCCCGCTGTTACCCATCACATAGGCGACCGTTTCATCGGCCGATTGAAACAGGGTGCTGCCGAAAAGCGATGCATTGGTCGCCATCTGTTGGTCGGCAACATTCATCCGTATCAGGTCGGCAAGCCGGCCGGCCCAGCCGGTCTTGCTTTGCGCGACACCTCTTAATGAGCTCCACTGGTCCTGTTGATCGTTGTGCGAGAACAGCTGCGGCGGCAAGAGTACAGACTTGTTTTGATACTGGTCCTTCGTGGTCGGTTCGACCAAGGGGCCGGTGTTTGATACGAACGCGGCACGATTGGATTCAAAAAGTGTCTGTATATCCGACATCATCGGATGCAAGCCGTAGTCGGCACCATCCGGCGTTTGCGGATTGATTGCCAGCAAGTCGCCTTGCAGAAGAGCCATGTTTTGTCGCGATGCTGCATACACGTTGTACTCGGCATTACTGCGAGGCACCAGCATGTTGTAAGAGTCATTTCCACCGAACAGGAAGACGCACACCAGGGCCTTGTAGTCGGGAAATGGCGCTGAAGTGCCGATGATCTGCGAAAACGCGGCTCCGGGATACGCGGCAAACGTTGCTGCCGCCGCCGCACCGGCACCGGTCTTCTTCAGAAATTCGCGACGATTGAATGCTGCCATGATCTCTCTCCGGCTACCGCTGGTAGGCGTACTCAGGTGAAGTTGCGACGAAATAGATGGTTTCGGCCGCCCGTATTACGGCATCGGTCTCCGGAATCAATGCCAGCATGCCGGCGATCTCTGTACGTAAGGTATCGGACATGTTGCCGCCGAGCAGTTTGTCGGAGACCAGGTCAATCAAGCCATCTATGTCTGTCGCTGCGGCGATCTCCTCGCTGATATCGATCAAAACATCATCGTCACCGGCGTTTATGTTCTCAGAGTTGTTAACGAATGCCTGGAAGAAAAGATAGTTCGTCACATAGGTGTTCTGGTATTCCGTCGCGATCTCGAGTTCGGGAGCGACCAGGCTGTTGTCCCGGATCTCACCCGGCGGGGCAAAAAACGGGCTGAAGAAGTTGAATACAGTGGGCGACTGCATGGGCCCTTGCCCGAATACGATGCTCGCAAAGATGATCGGATATCGGCCACTTCGCGAGGCCGCGTCATATGCGCGCCATAACTGGGTCAGCCTGATGATCGGTTCTTTAGTCTTGCCGTCGAGCTCCATCGGCGTTTCAGGGCGAGCTTCGTCGTCCATGAGAATGGCCCGAACGACCGCGCCCAGGTCACCTCTCACGCCTGAACCGTTGTCGTTGAAGATACTGGCTACACGGTTGACGTAACCGGGTGACGGATTACTGGTCACCAGGCGCTGAATGAGGCGAATGGCCAGGAATGGTCCGACGTTCGGGTGATTGAAAATATTATCCAGGGCGTCGCTAAGGTCCTGTTGGCCGGTCTGTCCCGCCGGCAGCACGATACCGTCTAACAACAT
>CAYLSX010000175.1:0-4264 GCA_964386685.1 uncultured Woeseiaceae bacterium
GTCACCCTCAACAGCGGCCTGCAGGCAGACTCCGCAAGCTGGTCCATAGGGACCTGCACGGTCACAGCTCAGCAGGTCGATTGCCAGGCGGCGAACTTTGCCAGCCGGTCCAACTCGACGCTGACCTTCGGCGTTACGGGAACGTCTGCAGGAACTCGAAGCTACTCGGTAGGGATGACAGCAACTGAGGCGGATCTGACTCCGGCTAACAACAATGCCAACGGCGTTGTCACGGTCATTGATCCGGCAGCGAAGAAGAGCGGTGGCGCGGTGGGATTGCCGTTCCTCTGCTTACTCGGCCTGATGGCATTCCTGATGCGGCGCCGATCGATCGCTGTCTGACACAAGAAAGACGCGTTCGTGCACCAGCTGTGACCGGATGAGCGTATTTCGGTAAACCGATGCATTATCATTCCGGCCGATGGCTCCCAGGTTCCTGAGAAATATAGGCTCGTTCTTTCGTGTGCCGCTCGTCATGCGCACGCTTCGCTGGGCCTGGCGCATAGTGCCGGTCCTGATCATGATGGATATCGGCTACCTGATCGGAATCTGGCCGGACTGGGAGCTGTACTCGGCTGGCCCGATTCAGCGCTCCAGTTTTATCCGCAGCTACGAGTTCGAGCAGCATCGTCACTCGGACTGGCCGAATCTCCGCTGGAACCCGGTGTCTATCGAGCGCATACCACCAAACATGGTTCGCGCCGTCATCGTCGCGGAAGACGCACGCTTCTACGAGCATGAGGGTGTCGACATCGAGGCACTTAAAGACGCCATGGAATACAACTTGTCCGAGAAGCGTCTGGTCTATGGTGGCAGCACGATTTCCCAGCAAACCGTCAAAAACGTCTTCCTGAACCCGTCACGAAACCCCTTGCGCAAGTGGCACGAGCTCTTGTTGACGATTGGCATGGAAAGAAACCTCTCCAAGAAGCGTATTCTCGAGCACTACCTGAACGTTGCCGAGTTCGGCAGGGGCGTATACGGAGTCGATGCCGCAGCTCGTTACTACTGGGGTATTCCAGCATCCAGGCTTAACAATCGACAGGCGATCGAGCTTGCCGCGACCCTGCCGTCACCATCGAAAAACAACCCAAACACACGCAGCAAATCCTTCCAGAATCGAGTCAAGAAGATTCGTCGCTATTTCTAGCCCGGACTACCTATCCGAGAGTTATAAGAGACTCGGCTGAGCTCTTTTCCCAGCCAATATCGCCAAAAGCTGGAATTCCATCTGTATACTGGCTTGGCGGCCTGAAATTATCTGCCGCGAGGACATTCTGATGCGACGACACACACTCTTATTAATAGCCTCCTGTTTTCTAAGCGCTACGGGTGTGGCGCAGGAGCTGACCGGAACGCTGAAGCACATCGCTGACACCGGTGAGTTTACGATCGGATATGTGCCCGATGCGCCACCTTTGTCATTTACCGACGCCGAGGGAAAGCCGGCCGGCTATACGCTAGCGCTCTGTCGAACGGTTTCCGCCGCTGTTAAAAAAGCCACAGGTCTTGAGGACATGGAGATCAACTATGTGCCGTTGGTCTTGCCCGAGGAGCGCCTGAGCGCGGTCGAGAGCGGCAGGGTGGACATCGAGTGCGGGGCATCGACCGTTACGCTGTCTCGGCGCGAACGTGTCGATTTTTCGCTGATGACCTTCATTACCGGTGGCGCAGTGCTCTCCTTAAAAAAATCACCGATTCCATCGATCAACCAGCTGGAAAAGAAGACCATTGCGGTAATCAAGGGAACAACCACGCACAACACCTTGCGCCGCTTCAGCGAGGTTAATGAAGTCGGTTTTACATTGCGCATCATCGAAACCCATAGCAAGGGTATGGAGTTGCTGGATGCAGGTAAAGTTGACGGCTATGCAACGGATCGTGCGATGCTTGTTGGCCAGGTAATGCAATCTGCGAACGCCGCGTCCTACGCGATGAGTTCGGACGTCTTTTCGTTCGAGCCGCATGCGTTGATGCTGAAGCGCGGCGATACGGACTTTCGTTTACTGGTTGATCGTGCGCTCGCGAGTTTGTACAGGACCGCGAGGATACGGCGTATCTACCACGATTGGATAGGGCGTTACGGCGAACCATTGTCACCGATAGTCGAGGCCGTCTACGAATTTCAAGCAGTCGACGAGTAAGCATATGAAAGCAATAGTCGGATTCGCATTTTTTGTTCTGTTCCTCGCTGGCATTGCGTTCGTAACGATGCAAGGCAAGCAACTGGGTCAGTTGGGTTCTTCGGGTGCTGAAATCACCGCAATCAAATGGCGCGCCGTGTCGATCGGTAACGAAGCTATCCCGGCAAACAGTGGCATCTACATCCGGTTCGAGGTCGATGGCAGCATCGAAGGTAATGCTGGCTGCAACGGATTCTTCGGATCGCTGGAGCAGAGGGATTCAGGTGTAGGTGTCGGACCGCTTGGCACAACAAGGATGGCTTGTCCGGATCCGATCATGAGTCGCGAGATGAGCTTCATCGACGCGGTGCAAAAAACGGCAAGTTTCCAATCGACAAGCGACAGCTTGAGCCTGCTGGATGAAGAAAGCGACGTTCTCGTAGAATTTGTCGCGGAAAACTAGCGGTAACGAATACCGTTATCCAGGTTCAGTGCTCCGAGTCGTGGTCGCGGTCGGTTAGCTTTGCAAGAACATCCGCCGGCAGATATTGGTGGATGGTCGGATAAAACTGCACAAATACTCCGTCGTATGCTCCATCTTTCGTGTGACAGGTCACACATTCGTTCGGTTGCGGTATTGCCTCGGCTGCGTTCTGGTCGTTATTAAATGTGTAGAAATTAAAGCCATTCGGAAAGCGTTCGCTGTCCTTGTAGTGAATCTCCATGAAATGCAGGTCGCCCATGACGAAGCCGGCGCGATTGATTGAAACCTCGTTCTGCGAGCCAAAGAAATGTAACGAGAACATCGTGCCCTCAACAAAGTTCCCGGTTTTCCGAAACGCGCTGTACGCCTGCGGCTCCATACGCACTATCTGAAACATTCCGGGGCTGTCCGAATCGAAGTTTTCCTGCGCGTAGCCCATGCCTAGCGAGCTACCAAGAAATACCCATTCGTCGATGTTGGCAGGCCGGTTCAGGTGACCATCATCGTCAAACGTCGCGGCATGCACGGCGTCAATGTCGGCATCCTCGGCCAAAGATATGACGCCAACGGTGGAGATGAGTATTACGGTGGTAATCACATACATGCGTCGCATCAGGGCCTCCGGTATGCTTTTTTGAAACTTATGACTGGTTTTTCTTACGACTCGATCTGCGCAGCAATTGTTCAACTATTTTTGGCCCGCGGCCGGGAATGCTCCAGGGGCAAATCGCGATACAGATACCGCAGCCGAAGTTCTCATTGAAGAACGGGATGCATTTGTCGAAGTCAACATACCATTTCGCTGCGCCACGGACCATGGTCTTCTCTGGAAGAATGGCATCCGGCGGACAGGCGTTGCTGCAGACCTGACAACGGCTGCAGAAATCGTCGACATTGTAGGAAACTCTGGGTGTTGGTATAAGCGGCGCATCCGTCAACACCGCGGCCAGGCGAAACGACGATCCGTATTCCTTGTTGATGATGGAGCCATGTTTGCCGAGTTCGCCGAATCCACATTCAATGGCGGGCGGTATCATCAGTAATGGCCCAGCCATCGGTCCGCCGTATGGCTCAGCGTCCCACCCCCGTTCATGGAACCACGTTGCGATGTCTTTGGCCGCTTTGATGCCGCGTCCATATTGTCGTATGACCTCAGCCCCGGCTGTTGTCTTCGGTGCTTTGATGATTTCTTCGTAATCATGGGCGACGCCGATCATCACTATCCATTTACTACTGAGGTCAACACCCTCGAACGTCCATTCCGGTTTGAATGCAGTAATGCCAAGCAATTCCATATCAAGCGTGTCTGCATAGGACGTAAGATTTTTGGACCATTCTTCTGCAGATTGTTGTAGTGCTTCGCCTGAAACCGGCGGGACTTCGATCTCCAGTATTTTGGCGCGAACCTCCCGCGATTTCTCGATTGCCGGATCGTCCAGATGCTGCGTGTAAAACCAGTTCTGCAGGTCACCATGGTGAAGCGTATCGGGATCGTGCCAGTAGACCGGGGAGGGTCTGCGGAATTCGGACTCGCCCATGCCGTTTATCGTATTGCCCGATATTGCAGGCATCAGCGCGATCTGCTCGGGATTTGGCGTGTAGGGTCGGTACGGCGATTTGGCCATGCCGCAACTATATAACAATCGAAAGCCAGCAG
>CAYLSX010000176.1:0-4190 GCA_964386685.1 uncultured Woeseiaceae bacterium
TCTTGGGCTTTGAAAATGGAGAATGCTATGAAGCGTTCAATAGTTGTTTTTTCGCTAATGGCGATGTCTGGTTTGGCATTCGCTGATGGTTTTAGTTACACCTACGTGCAGGCTACGTACGGAAAAGTCGATGTCGATGATCCGGCGTTTACCGAAGATGGCGACGGCCTTGGTGTGAACGGTTCGTTCGGCATCACGGATAACCTCAACATCGTGGCGAGCTTTCAGACGGCCGACTTCGATACAATCGCTGACGCGGACGAGATAACAGTGGGCCTCGGCGTTCACGCGCCGATCACAGAGATGTTTGACATCGTTGCGGCGGTTTCGTACGTGGATGTAGATTTGGCGGGTTTCAGTGATGACGGATTCGAACTTATGGGCGGCGTCCGCTTTTCAGTTGCGAGCGTCATCGAGATCAACGGTGGGATAACCTACCGGGATCTGGACCTTGCTGGCGATGACATCGGCTTTGGCGCCGGCGCGCTGTACAATTTCACGGATATGTTTTCGGTTGGTCTGTCAGCGAAATGGCAAGAGAAATGGGGAGCAGATACGGCGACCTATGCGTTAAGCGGCAGAATAAATTTCGGCAACTAGAATCGAGACACACAAGGCAAAAAGAAACCCCGCCAGGTTGCGGGGTTTTTTTATGCTGCAGTAAACGTCAGTCCGCGGCTATCCATTGCTAATGCTTAGGCGGAGCCAGCGGACTGGGATTTTTTATCCCAACAGGCCTTCGCGACGGTAGAGTCGCGCACAAATCAAGGTCAGGATAACGCCGGCCAGCAGGGTGCCGCTGACCGATACCACAACGTGCAGCATATTTATCGGTTCGTTCTTGATCAGGCCGACAAGCAAGAGATGCTGGCTGAGGCTCGGAATAAACATTAGCTCGGTGCTGGGCCGCACCATCAGGATGCTGACGATGAGAATCGGTAAGGTCGGCGCCAGCAAGACGACGCTGAGCCAGGTCTGGGCTTCCTTGAAGCTCTTGGTGAATGAGGCGACCAGGGTCATGAGAGATGCGCCCAGCAGCGTAAACGGCAACAGCAACAAAAAGCCCTGCAAGACGACCAGCAGGCCAAAATTCGGTGTCATGCCCAGTTTTTCCAGCGGCAGGAACTTCAGTACCACATGAAAAGAGATGAGGCTCAGGCTAAGCGACAGAGCCATGAACAGGCAGGCCGCAAAAATTTTGCCGAAGATCAGGTGATCGCGGGTAACCGGCAGACAAAGCAAGGGCTCCAGCGAGCCACGCTCGCGCTCCCCGGCGGTTGCATCGATCGCCAGATTCATGCCGCCCGTCAGCAGCGCGAAAAGGAAAAAGTAACTCAGCATGCCGAGCAAAAGGGCAGAGCGGCCGCTCGGCGTGGATACATCGACGACGTCGATGTTCAAGGGGCGAAGGATGACGGGACTTACGCCGCGGGCGATCAGCCGCATGGCGGCAATCTGCTGATTGTATGAGCGAAGCGCCCGCATGGCACGGCGCCATTCACGCTCGGCCTGCGTGTTGGCCAGATCCGAGATCACTTCTATCGTTGCCGGAATCGTGCCGGCAAGCTCTTCGCCGAATGCCTCGGGAATAACAAGTACGAGATCATGCTCGCCGTTCTTGACGGCTTCCAGTGCGCTGGCACGGTCTGCCGGGGCCGCCGTGATGTTGATGTTGTGGCTCTTAAGGTACTCCATCAGATTGGGCGCATGCTCCTGGCCGATCACCGGAACGTCGAGAGGCTCGTCGGCCTCACCGAGGGACTGTTTGATTGACATATTGATCACGAAGGCGAACAGAATGGGCCCGAACAGCGGCCCCATGAGCAGCGCCGACAACAGGGTTCGCCGGTCACGAAAGTTGTCGCGAACCTCTTTTTGAAAAACTGTGCGGATCGGTCTCATGATCCCGTATCGACCGAGGTGATGGCTTTGACGAACGCATCCTCGAGGTCGTCGCAACCGGTCCGCCTGCAAATACCCTCAGCGCTGTCGTGAATCGCAACCTTGCCTTCGGCAATTATTACGATCTCGTCGCAAAGATGGGCCACCTCCTGCATGACGTGACTCGAAAATAAAATACACTTGCCGGCCGCTTTGAGTTCTCTTATCGAATCCCGCAGGGAGCGCGTGGCCATGACGTCCAGGCCGTTGCTTGGCTCATCGAGAATAACATTCTGTGGTTCATGAACCAGTGCACGCGCGAGCGCGACTTTGGTCCTTTGCCCTTGTGAAAAACCCTTCGTTCGCCGGTCGGCGAAGTCGCTGATATCGAGCTGCGCGATGACCTGCTCGATGCGCACTTCGGCCCGCTCCGGCGGCATGTCGTACAGGGCTGCGTAATAGGCAATGTTTTCCCTCGCGGTCAGATGCGGATAAAGACCCGCAGAATGCGGGAGCGTGCCAATCCGGCGTCGGGCCTCGAGGTCCTGGGTGACGACATCGACGCCGTCGATCGTTGCAGACCCCGAATCGGGCTTGAGCACCGTATAGAGCACTCGCAGCGTCGTTGATTTGCCCGCGCCGTTCGGACCCAGCAAGCCGGTGATGCGGCCGTCTTGTGCATCGAAACTAATACCGTCGACGGCTTTGACTTCGCCGAAAGACTTATGAAGGCCGGTGACCGAGATCATGGCATCGGCCCGGAGAAGTTAAGGAAAAATGGCATGGCATGCCGGCGCAGCAAACATTTGTCGGGATCGAGGTCTTCGTCGGCGACGCTCAAGGTCTCGATGAAGCGACCCATTACCTCCGGCATGCAGCCCGTCCCGGCCTGACCGTGACCCTGCTGCAGACCGGTCAGGTGCTTCTTGTTTTCGAAGTCGACTGCCGCCAGGTCGGCGAAATACGGTGGGGTAATCGGATCGGCATCGCCGGATAACAACAATACTGGCTTGTCCGTTTTCACGGCGGTCTTGAATTCCGGGTCGATTACGCCTGCGGGCCACACGGAACAAATGGCCTCGAGGGCCTCGACCATCATCGGCCCGATATAAGTCGATTCGAGCTCGCCATCATCGACACTGTCACCGTCGTAAAAAGGCGTGTCTTCTGTACAGACGACCGAGTTGTGCATGCCAATGGCAAGCGAGTCCGACAGGCTGTCCATGATCATAAGATACTGTGCTGCGAGCGGCGCATGGTTCTCGGCGGCCGCTTCGTGGATAAGCAGTGGCATTAAGGCGACTGTGTGAGGGTCGTAACTGAGGAGGCGAATCGCGGCGGCCAGCTCCGCCTCACCAAACTCAACGGTATCGGGGGCACCTGAAATGGGATTGGAGAGCTCGACCGCGATGGGCCCGTCGGCCAGCCGCGACTGCAGCTTTGCGAAGTCAGCGGAGATGTCGGGAAAGCGTTCGTCACATGCTGCACTTTCGGCGCAGCGATCGAAAATATTGTGCAGCGCTTTTTGCGCTTCTATTGCGATACCGGCACCGAATGCAAGCTGTGGCGGTACGACGCCGTCGAGGATGATGCTGCGCACGGAGTCGGGATGTTGCCGCGCAAAATGCTGCGCCACGCGCGTTCCATAGGAGATGCCGTAGACGTTGAGTTGCGAATAAGCCAGCGCGATGCGCAGTGCTTCGAGATCCGCAACGGCAACGCTGGTCGTAAAGAACTCGGGATTGTATGGAAGTGCGTCAATGCAATCCCGGGTCAACGCTATCGTCTCCTCGGTAGATATCTGCCCTTCGACCACTTCGTCGCCGATGTCGCATTCCATTTTCGCCGAGGCGCCCGTGCCGCGCTGGTCGAGCAATACGATGTCTCTATTGCGGCGGATGTCCTCGAAGGCATGTGACAGCGCCGAGTAGAACTCGATGGTGGATTGCCCCGGTCCGCCGGCGATCGGTACGAAAGGATCGGGCTCGGGCTCCAGGCTGAGGGCGGGCACGACCGCGACGCTCAAGGCGAGCAGCGGCGAGGTCGGATCGGAAGGGTCTTCGTGTCGCTCAAGTATTCCGCATCGTGCCTTGATGCTCCTGGCACCCTGACCGGCGCTGATGCGACATTCCTCGAGGGCTATCTCGGCACGCGCTGGTGACGAAGCGGCGGCACAGAAAAGCACGGCGGTGGCTAGCGGTAGCAGGATTAGTTTCACGGCGCCGCTATCTTCCCGACTGAATGAAATTAAGTAAAGCGTTCTGGCGCCTGTCAGCGCCGCGCATTAGAATGGCCGGCCTCGCATTGCG
>CAYLSX010000177.1:0-4182 GCA_964386685.1 uncultured Woeseiaceae bacterium
TGGTCCTGCTGACCGATGGCGCGAATACCGCGGGCGAAATTAATCCGGTGAAAGCAGCGGAGCTTGCACAACAGATTGGACTGCGGATTTACACCATCGGTATCGGTGCCGAACAAATGGAGGTGCCGTCTATTACGGGCGGGCTGCGCCGTGTCAACCCGTCTGCGGATCTCGACGAAGAGACGCTAACCGCAATTGCAGATCTGACGGGTGGACGGTATTTCCGCGCGAAAGACACGGCCGGCTTGCAGGACATTTACCGTCTTCTCGACGAACTGGAACCGGTCGACGAACCGGAAGCGGGCTTCAGGCCCGTCAAGTCCTTGTACTACTGGCCACTCGCCGGCGCTTTTCTGTTGACCGTACTTCTCTGTGTCATGAGTCTCTTGCCGGGCATCAAGCTGGCGCTGCCGGCAAAGGTGGGTCTCAATGCCAGCTGAATTCCATTGGCTGCGACCCGACTGGCTCTGGGCCCTGCCGCTCGTTGCATTGCTCAGCTTTGCGCTCGCGCGACGCGCACTGGCACCCGGTAGCTGGCAGCGCGTCGTCGATCCGGCATTGGCGCCTTATGTGCTGGCCCGCGCAGCATCCAAACGATATGGCTATCGATGGTGGCTGCTGTCGCTTGGCGGTGCGCTTGCCATTCTGTCGCTGGCCGGCCCGAGCTGGGACCGATTAGAACAACCGGTGTTTCGATCGGAACAGGCGATAGTAATAGCACTCGATCTGTCGCGGTCGATGGATGCGCAAGACCTTACGCCGAGCAGGCTCACGCGAGCGAAGCTAAAGATTCTCGACATCCTCGAACAACGAAGCAGCGGGCAGACCGCTCTCGTCGTGTATTCGTCCAACGCATTCACGGTGACCCCGCTTACGACCGATGTTGACACGGTTGCAGCACTCGTAAACAGCCTCAGCACGGACATCATGCCAAGCCGCGGCAGCTACCCGGTCGCGGCAATCAACAAGGGTCGCCGGCTCCTGGATCAGGCAGGCGTCGGTTACGGTGAAGTGCTGTTGATAACGGACGGCGGCACGTCGCCCGCCGCAGAAAAGGCCGCCGAGGATCTGGCGAAGGCCGGATACACCTTGTCTGTCATGGGCGTCGGCACCAGGCAAGGCGCGCCCATTCCTGTTGCGGGTGGCGGATTCGTCACCGACCGCGCCGGAAACATCGCTGTCCCGAAACTCGAGTCCCGGGAACTGCAAAGTCTTGCCGCGGCCGGACACGGTCGCTTTACGATCCTGTCGGCCGACGACAGGGACCTGGACATCCTGCTATCGGGCGTCGTCGATCCGTCTTCTGCTTCGGACGAAGCTCTGGCAACGGATCAATGGCTGGAAGAGGGGCCTTGGCTCTTGTTGTTGCTGCTGCCTCTCGCCGCGTTCGCTTTTCGTCGCGGATGGATGCTCGTTATGGTCTTCGCGATCTTGCCCCTTGCCGAACCGGTCTATGCGTTTGGCTGGGACGACCTTTGGCTGACGAAAGATCAGCAAGGGCAAAGGCAACTTGCCGAAGGCAATGCCGCTGATGCGGCAGCGCTGTTTGAAGATCCATCGTGGCGTGCCGTCGCAAACTATCGCGACGCACAGTACGCGGGCAGCGCCGCAGGATTTGTCGGGCAGCAAGACACAAAGAATCTTTACAACCTCGGCAATGCGCTGGCACGGCTCGGCGAATTTGAGACGGCGATCGACGCGTATGAACAGGTATTGGAAATCGACCCCGGCGATGAGGACGCACAGTACAATCTGGACTTGTTGAAACAGGCGCAGGAACAACAGTCCGAAAATGGTGAGGGGCAGAACCAGGATTCGTCGCAGTCTGGCGGCGAGGGCCAACAGTCTGAGGGAGAGGGCGACCCGAACCAATCCGGCGCCGAGGGAAATAACAGTAAGCAATCCCAGGAAGGCGATTCATCGCGTCTCGAAGAAGAAATGAATCAGGAAGACCTCGAAGCGATGAAGGAAGAACTGGAGCGGGCGGCGCGTGAAGCAGCGCAACAACAGGGCGAGCCGGAGGACCAGCAGGGTAAGAGCCCTGCCGAGGTGATGGCACAACGCCGCGAGCAGGAGCAGCAGCAGGCAATGGAACAATGGTTGCGACGTATTCCGAACGATCCCGGCGGTCTGCTGCGCACAAAATTTCGTAATCAATACCTACGCTATGGTCGCGACCAGGACGGCAACAACCTCTGGCCTGACGACGAGATGCAGCCGTGGTAAGGCGTGTTGTTCAACTGACGTTGCTTGGCGTGGCATTCATCTTGCCCGCGTGGAGCGCGCTGGCAGCCGTAATAGCTACCGTCGATCGCGCCGACGTTGAAGTCAATGAGTCGTTCACGCTGAAGGTGTTGGTCGACACCGACGTCGATGTCGAACCGGATGCCTCCGCACTCGAGACCGACTTCATTATCGGGCAGAGAGGTAGGCTCAGCAACACGACAATTGAAAACGGTCAGATCAGGCGCAGCCGAATCTGGACTTACGTACTAATGCCCCGACGTGATGGCGATCTCGTCATACCGCCTGTCATCGTCGGCAGTGAGCAAAGCAATCCGCTGCACATTGTTGTTGCACCGCAGTCGAACGCATTGCCCGGCGAAGCAGATATCTTCGTATCGACCGACGTCGATTATGCCGAGAGTTTTGTGCAGGCGCAGGTTCTCTACACGGTCAAGGTTTATCGCTCTGTCGCGACCCGCCAGCCAAGACTCAGCGAACCGCAATTAGGCGGCGTCGATGTGCTCATAGAACTGGCCGGTGAAGAACGCACCTATGAGTCGATTCTAAACGGCAAGAACTACAACGTCGTCGAACGCGTTTATGCGTTGTTTCCGCAAGAGAGCGGCGAGCTGTCAATCTCACCGGCCCGTTTCGAAGCACGCGTCTTGCGCGGCGGCCGAATTACAGGGCGCAAGGTATTTGAATCCGAAGCATTGACAGTAATTGTCAATCCGATACCGGCACCACCGGCCGAGTTTCCGGATGCCGCCTGGCTGCCCGCAAAATCACTGGAGCTTAGCGAAGAGTGGTCGCGTGAGCCTGATCGGCTTCCCGCGGGCGAACCGATAACCAGACATGTGACCGTTACGGCGTTGGGGCAGCTTGCGACCCAGATACCCGTGATCGAACCGGCCATCACCGACGGCGTAAAAATCTACCCCGATAAACCCGAGCTCCGCGTAACTGCAGAGCCCGGGGGTATTCGTGCAACGCGCAAGGATCAGTACGCCATGATCGGCATACTTGCCGGAGTAATCGAACTGCCAGAGTTAAAACTGCCCTGGTGGAATATCGATGCGGGAGAGTGGCAGGTTGCGAGCCTTCCATCGCGCAGCCTGACGATCTTGCCGTCCGGAGAGACGGCACCACCGCCGCCGGTCGAACCGCAAATCGAATTGCCGTTCGAAGCGGAGACAACACCTGTTCAAAGCGATTTTTGGCGTCGCATCAGCGAAGGACTCATCACGCTGTGGGTATTGACAGTGCTCCTCTGGTGGTGGTCACGGCGTCCGGAGAAGATGCCGAAGGAACCTGAGCCGCCCCCGATTCACAAACAGCAAGCCAAGTTTCTCAAGGCTGCGCGAAAGGCCGCACTCGTCGAAGACGCGGTAACAGTCAAAGCGGCACTACTAAGCTGGGGCAGATTGCAATGGCCGAATGACTGGCCGCGCAGCATCGGTGATATTGCATCCCGCGTTTCTGATCCGTTGGCGACAGAACTCAACACACTTTGCAGCTCGAGCTATGGCCCGAATGGCGAATCGTGGAACGGCAAAGATTTGGCAATGGCGTTACGCTCGTTTGCCGTCAAGACCGGTGATGAAAACAGCACTAAAAATGACGAACTACCACCATTGATGCCAGGCACCCCGGCGTAGCGTATAGTCAGAAATCGAATCCAGATTACGGAGAAATCTGATGCGCATTTCCTTGCTTGCTTTTGCGATCTTTGTCTTTGTAATAGTCTCGTCGGCGCGGGCCGACACTGTCACGATCAGCGATTCCACTCCCTTCGCGGAGGATAGTGGTGCATCAGACAGTGTTAAGAACGAATGCAAATTTGAGACCCGACTGCCGAAGTACATCAAGGACAAGGGGAAGAAGCGCGTCGATGTAGTCTTGTCGACAGAGCCTCTCGAGAGCGTAGAAGGAAAAGTCCTCTTTCTTGAGGTGACG
>CAYLSX010000178.1:0-4139 GCA_964386685.1 uncultured Woeseiaceae bacterium
CACGACGGCAGCAGCAATCTCTTCACCGAGTTTATTGTCGGGCATGGCGAAGGTTACTGCCTGAAGCACGGCGGGATGATCCATCAATACCTCGTCAACCTCTCTCGGTGATATTTTCTCACCGCCCCTGTTAATAATTTCTTTCAGTCGCCCCGTAAGGGAGAGATATCCCTCGGCGTCCATTACGCCCTGGTCCCCGGTGCGAAACCAGCCGCTCGAAAAGCACTCCGCGTTCGCTGTTTCGTTGTTCTCGTAGCCCGGGGTCACGTTGTTGCCTCTGATAACGACCTCTCCGATTGTACCCGCTGGTTCAAGATCGCCTTCCTCGTTCATGATCGCTACTTCCGGTCCCGCTGCAATACCTACCGTACCTGCCTTGCGCTCGAGTGGCGGTAAGGGATTGCACGTCATCTGATGAGACGCTTCCGTCATGGCATATGCCTCGAGAACCGGCACCTCAAACGTCGCCTCCAGTTCCGACATTACTTGCGCCGGCAGGGGCGCGGACGATGATCGGATTAATCGTAGCTTCGATGCCTCGATGATGTCTTCGTTGTTTTTTGCCCGCGACACAATCATCTGGTGCATCGTGGGCACGGCCGAATACCAGGTTGCTTCCGATTCCCTGAGCCAACCGTAAAACTTGAGGGCATTGAAACCGGGTGTACAGAATACGCTCGCGCCGGAGTGCAGCGTTGCAAGGACTGGGGCCATCAAGCCATGAATGTGAAATAACGGCATGACATTCATGCATCGGTCTTCTGCGGTAAGCGCCAGTGATCGCCGAATGTTATCGGCAGACACACAAATGTTTCGTTGTAGCAAGGGAACGATCTTCGGCCGGGCGGTCGTTCCCGACGTATGCAACACGAGGGCAATGTCGTCGGGCTCTGCGTACACAGCCGAACCATTTGGAGAACTCGTCCCGACAAGCTCGAATGATCCCGCCGCCTCGAGTCCGGCAATCTCCAATACGCGGATGCCGAGATCGGCTGCAGCATTACGAGCGGCAGAGGTACTGCCCTTTTCGACGACAAGCGCCCTGGCACCGAGATCCGACAAATAAAAATGGAATTCCTCTTCCTGGTATGCCGGATTGAGTGGCGCCGTAGTAGCGCCCGATGCAATCGCGAGAAAGGCCGATGCCATGTCAGGCCCGTTTGGCAACACGATCGCAACCCTGTCGTTGCGGCCGATTCCCTCGCTGTTCAATGCACGAATCGTTGCGTTGATATGCCCGCGCAGTGCTGCAAAAGTCAGTGCCGACCGACCGGGCGCAGATATTGCTACGGCGTCATCGCGCCCTGCCTCCAGGAGTTGCGAAATAGTCGACAATTCGGACATTTATTTCATAGATTCAGTGGCAGCTGAGATTTACATCATGCTGAATATCGAAAAATGGAACAAGCGCTGCAAAATAAGAATGACAGACATGCCGGTAAACACGACGAGGCTCAGCCAGCCAAACCAGATCGCGAAAACGGATGGATAGAACGTGCGGTCATCTTTGGGAATGATGGTCAGACAATAATAGAGATTGAGGAAATAGATAACCGGCGCGACGAAGTAGGCCAGCGCCGACGCGATCAAAACCAGATATACAGGACGAGGCAGTCCGGCGATGATGGCACTGGATGCAATTAAGGAGAAGAACATCGTGCCGCGGTAGATATTGTATTCCGAGTACCACGTTGTCCGCTGTGCTTTACTGAGTTCCTCACGCGATGTCCGTGGCAGAGACGCCGTACTCCGGAACAGGTTCCTGCAACAGGCGCCGACGACTCTTGGCCAGCCGTCAAAGTAGTTGAAGGCCGTCGAGTACGTTGCTGCGAGCGCACCGGCGAGAAATACAATCATAAGATTCTCACCGACACTGTCGGTAAATATCCTCGCAATCTCTCCCATCACTGCCTTGCCTTCGACTTCGCTGGGATACAGCCACACCGCCGCCAGCAAGAGAAATATTGCTGCAAGTATGAAGGAAATGATGTGGCCCAGACGAAAATCGAGCAAGCCGATTTTGAACCAGCGGCGACAATATTCCTGCGCCCTGTCGGGTAAACGCGCCGTATCGACGCTCAGATCTTGCTTGCTGCCCGTAAACGGATCAAAAGACGAGGCAAGGCCGGACTTCTCGAGTTGCCCTCGAATCCGGCCCATACCCACCTTTTTTGCCTTGCCCCATTCCGAAGCCTGAAGCGACACGTCGATACCGGTCGGCAGCAGGCCGAGGAAGGAAGCGATGATCAGCCAGGAGCCTTCCGGCGCGTCAAGCTTGAAGAAATGAACGAACTCTGTGACGGGTGCCGGTTGCACGACATAGACTGCGACCGTGCAGACGATGAGTATGCCCGCAGCAATCTTTGTCGCCAGTTCGACGACTGCGTATCTTCCGCGCAGTATTATCACCACCGACACCAGACCGAGGGCGAAGCCGTACACGGCGATTTCCCTGTCGTCGCTCAGGCCGGGAATATCCAGCCCCAGGTATTGGTGGAAAAAATAAAAAACGACGGCTGCCGCCGCGATCAGTCTGCCGGCCTGTCCGACTGCCGACTGGATGATGGTCGTGACAAGCACATACCAGAGCGGAATCTTTTTCCACGCGGTCGCGTACGCATCCAGCATGCTTCTCCCCGTAGCATGCGTGAAGCGGATTGCCATCTCGAAACCGTAGTATTTGAAGACATAGGCGATCGGCAGACACCAGAGCAGAGCAAAGCCGAAGCGACCACCGGCGACGGGCGCAGTTACCAGGTGACTGGTGCCGACCCCGGTCATCATCAGCATCATTCCCGGTCCGAACTTGCGCAGCATACTGCCGGGCGTCATGGATGGCAGGTCCGGGATGTCGAGCGATTCTTGTTCTTCCTTATTCGTATCCATTCTCCAGAACCGAGCTGGCCCAATCGCACGAATTGTTCCTATACTTGCAAGCCACTATCGAATGTCAAGTGATTGTCGATGACGACCCCTCAGCAAATGCAATTTATAGACATCACCGAACCCGGTGAACCCGAGGTGCTTCAGCTCGCCAGCGGTCCGGTACCAATAACCAGGAACGGCGAATTACTGATCAGGGTATCCGCCGCAGGCGTTAATCGACCGGACGTCCTGCAACGGAAGGGCATGTATCCGGTGCCGCCGAGCGCATCTCCTATTCCGGGTCTCGAGGTCTGCGGTGAGGTCGCCGCAATCGGTGACGGCGCTTCGAAGTTCGGGATCGGTGAGCAGGTCTGCGCCCTGGCCAATGGGGGTGGTTACGCGGAGTATGTTGCCGTGCCGGAGGGTCAGTGCCTGCCGGTTCCCGCTGGCCTGAGCGCCATCGAGGCTGCTGCTGTACCCGAGACTTTCTTTACTGTTTGGACCAATGTTTTCGATCGCGGCGCCCTGAAAGCCGGCGAGAGCTTTCTTGTACACGGCGGCTCAAGCGGCATCGGAACTACCGCAATCCAGTTGGCAAAGGCGCATGGTGCAACCGTTTACGCTACCGCGGGCTCGAAAGATAAGTGCTCGGCTTGCGAAGAGCTCGGTGCAGACCTGGCCGTCAATTATCGTGAGCAGGATTTTGTCGAAGTACTGAGCGAAGCCACTGGCGGCAAAGGCGTCGATGTCATTCTTGACATGGTTGGCGGCGACTATGTGCCACGCAACGTCGAATTGGCAGCACTGCATGGCCGAATCGTTATCATCGCGTCGCTTCGTGGCCGGCAAGCTGATCTGAACATTGGACCCATCATGTTGAAGTGCCTCGTCCTGACGGGCTCAGTCTTGCGGCCCAGAACCGATGCAGAAAAAGCCGCGATCGCAGATTCTTTACTTGAACACGCCTGGCCGCTGATTGAGTCGGGCAAGGTGAAGCCGGTCATTCACAGCACTTTCCCGTTAAAGGATGCAGCAAAAGCGCACGCCCTGATGGAAAGCAGCGCGCACATTGGCAAAATAGTACTGGATCTGTCCTAAAGCTTGCGGGTCAGCCATGAAATGAGCATTCTGATCTGCGTGTCGTCGAGCCGTTCGCCGAATGCCGGCATGTGGCCGTGGCGGCCGAATGCGACAGTCTCTTCGATGTCTTTTAGTGAACCACCGTATAACCAGACACCGTCCGTCAGATTGGGCGCGCCGAGCGGCACACTGCC
>CAYLSX010000179.1:0-4125 GCA_964386685.1 uncultured Woeseiaceae bacterium
GCCGACACCTGCGGCATCAAGAAGCGTCTTGAGCTCCGTAAAGTGCTTCTCCGATTCTTCGTCGAGGTAATCGAGCATGACCGGCGCATCTGCAACCACGGCCTGCATGTCAGGATTCTTGCTGTCCAGGATACGAAGCGGGTTTTGCTCGAGGCGGCGAATACTATCTTCATCGAGCGTGGATTTCACGGCCGAAAAGTAATTTACGAGAGATTCGCGATATTTTTGCCGGGATTGCGGCGATCCCAGCGAGTTTATCTCGAGCTTCAGGCGGGACAGGCCCAGTTTCTGCCACATTCTTGCGGACATGATGATCAGCTCGGCATCCACATCCGGACCCGGATATCCCATGGCCTCGACGTCGATCTGATGGAATTGCCGGTAACGGCCTCTCTGAGGCTTCTCATAGCGGAACATCGGGCCGCCCGTCCAGAGCTTCTGGCGCTTATTGTGAAACAGCCCGTGTTGTATGCCGGCGCGCACCATTCCGGCGGTCGCCTCGGGCCGCATCGTTATGCTTTCTTCATTGCGGTCGGGGAAGGTGTACATCTCCTTCTCGACGATATCCGTGACTTCGCCGATGGAGCGGCGGAACAACTCAGTCTGCTCGAGTATGGGCAGACGAATTTCCTGATAGCCATAGGACTCGATGACATCGCGGATTACGGTCTCGACGTAGCGCCAGGTCCCGGAGACCTCCGGAAGCACATCGTTCATGCCACGGATCGCTTGGGGCTTCACGCTTACTGGCCGTAAATCGTCAGTCTCGCCGTATTTCCGCGGCGGTTCGCCGCCGGGATACTGTAGTCGAAACCGTTAATCTGGATGCTGACATTCAGGCTGTTGCCGAGTAACACACCCAAAGGCTCAACACCATTGAGCGTCACTGACCTGCCGTCCGTGCCGAGATCGAAATACAGTCTGCGCCCTGTCGCATCGGTTACTTCCGTCCAGCAATCGCCGCTGTATGAAAGCCTGAGTTCGACGTTGCCCTCGGCCGGGTTGTCCTCAATCTCCGCAGGCATTGTTGCCTCCTGAAGCTCGGGTTCCGGCTCGGCTGCCGATTCGACTACGGCGATTTGCGGATCGTCGGCCGGCTCTGATGTATCGGACTCCTCTGCGGCCGTGACGGCGCCCTCCACATCCGCTATGGGATCGTCCTGGCGCTCGGACTCGAACGGCGCCAGGGTCGCCGGCTCAACGGTCACCGGTGTTGTCATGGGCTCGCGAGCAATCCACCACCAGGCGGCAGCGGCGACCACGATTATGACGACCACGCCTGCGATCCAGGGGCTCACAGATATCTCACGACGGTCCTTGCGCGGTGCTCCCACGACCGGCGGCGCGCCAACCGAGCGGTTCAGCTGGTAATAGTCTGCAAGTACGTCGTCGATCGGGACGCCGACGAGTTCCGCATACTTGCGCATATGACCTTTGGCAAACACCGGCGCGCCAAGGACATCGAAGCGATTCTCCTCAAGCGCGCGGACCTTGGGTTCGTCGAGATGCAGTTCCTTTGCGATTTCGTGAACGGAGATGCCGCGCTCACGTCTGCATGCTGCCAGCCGCTCGCCGCCGACAGGGCCTGCGGAGTCGTCCTCAGACGATCCGGGAGCCTTGTTGTCGTCGTCTTCCACGCCCATGTTAATCCGCTGCAAGTACCTGTCTTGCTTCTAGCGACTTGGGGAATTCGCGTAGCAACCGGTTCATATAATCAGTTGCGGCACGTTCGTCCTCGAGGCACTCCTCGATTTGCACGCCCAGATACAAGACGCCCGGAGAGGTCTCGTTGCTTATGAGGAAGCGTTGCAGAAACGCACGCGACTGCAGGCATTCTTTTGTTTTGAATTTCAATGCCGAAAGTTGAATTAGCGCTTCGGGATGTGTCGGCTTTTCTTGCAATGCAACACGAAAATACTCTTCTGCTTGTTGGTAGTCTGGTTTCTGGGTCATGCACGCGCCGGCATTCGTATACATGACATGGCGCGAGTCGTTTTCCGGTATTTTGAATGCTTTATCAAACTGCTTTTCGGCAGCGGCAAATTCTTGCTGTCGACACAAATATACGGCGTAGGCATTGCGAGCGTCATAACTTTTCGGCGCGATGCGTACGGCTTCCTTGTAATGCACGCCCGCAAGGCGAGCCTGGTCCAGCTTTTCGTAAGTCAATGCAAGCATGAAGTGTGCCTGCTCAAGCTTGGGGTCCAGCTCGAGGGCGCGTTCCAGTCGCGCCTTCGCGATACCGTAACTACCGTTCTGGTAGTACCGGGCACCGAGGTTATAGTTCTGCATCGCCGCATCATCAGATTCCTCGAATTTTGACGTCGACGTCGTCGTTGACGTTATGCATCCCGTCAAAAGGATGATGACAATGCTGGCTGCTACACTTTTCGTTTTCACGATGTTGCCACCCTGATCGATTTTTCGCTGAGTTTGACACGCACCCGGTCTCTGACCTTACCAGCTAACTGGCCGCACGCCGCATCTATATCCTCGCCCCGCGTCTTGCGGGTCGTAACTACGAGCCCTTTTTGCCTGAGGCGGTTCTGAAATTCGGCAATCCGGCTCCGCTCACTACGCGCGAAGTCGTTGCCGTCGAAAGGATTGAAGGGAATCAGATTTACCTTTGCCGGCCGGTCGCGGAGCAGCTCGAAGAGCTCATCTGCGTGTTTCAAAGAGTCATTCACGCCCTTTAGCATGACGTATTCAAAGGTTATGAACCGGTTCGAGTGCTTGGCCGCATATCGCCAGCAGGATTCCAGCAACTCGTCGATACGATGCACTTTGTTGATCGGCACCAGCCGGTCTCGCAAATCATCGCTTGGAGCATGCAGCGAGACCGCGAGCGACACATTGCAGTCATCTCCCAATCGCTCGATATTTGGCACCAGGCCGGAAGTACTGACCGTCACTTTCCTGCGGGACAGCCCGTAGGCGTGATCCGACAACAGCAAGTCCAATACCGGCAAGATCTTGCGGTAGTTGGCCAGTGGTTCTCCCATTCCCATGAACACGACGTTGGTCACGGCCGGCTCACCGTTCGTCCTCGGCGGCAATACCTTGTTCGCGTGCCAGATCTGAGCAATGATTTCCGCAGACGTCAGGTTGCGGTTGAAGCCCTGGGCCCCGGTAGCACAAAATGCACAATCGAGCGCACAACCAACCTGCGAAGAAATGCAAAGCGTGCCGCGAGCGGCTTCCGGAATGAATACGGTTTCGACGGCCTGTCCCAATCCTGATTCAAATAACCACTTTATGGTGCCGTCCGCCGAGTGATTTTCCGATATCGCTGCCGGAGCCTCGACCTTTGCACACGACTTCAGGGTCGTGCGAAGGCGCTTCGACAAATTCGTCATCAGGTCGAAATCGGTGACACGCCGCTGATGCATCCACTGAAGAAGCTGCCGGGCACGAAATGGTTTTTCGCCCAGGCCTTCAAAGAATGATTCGAGTTCAAGCGTCGCCAGACCTAGCAGATTCATTTTTTCAACAGTGGCGTCCATCGCATCAATTCAATATCTAGCGGGTGCGCTCGCAAATCCCGTTATCGCCGAAGAAGTACGCGATTTCCTGTGCGGCCGTTTCAGGCGCGTCGGAACCGTGCACAACGTTCTCTTCAATACTTTCGGCAAATTCGGCGCGAATGGTTCCCTCATCCGCGTTGGCGGGATCTGTCGCCCCCATGATTTGTCTATTCATGTTTATTGCATCCTCACCCTGCAGCGCCTGAACGACTACTGGTCCCGATGTCATATAAGTAACGAGGTCGTTAAAAAACGGCCGTTCCTTGTGAACGGCATAAAACCCCTCAGCCTGCTCTTGCGACAACTGAAGCATCCTTGCTGCGACAATCTGCAAACCGGCTTTTTCGAATCGGCTATAGATTTCGCCAATCAGATTTTTCTGCACGCCATCGGGTTTAATGATTGAGAGCGTCTGCTCGACGGGCATACATCGTTCCTTTGTTGAATTTGATATAAAAACCGGACATGGGAATGTTCCGGCCGCACGTAAACCCTCAATTTTACTTGCATAATTGACCCCAGGCAATGAAGCAAATTTTGCTCCTAGGGGGTAGTCAGACGCTGAAACTCTCCCCGCAGCCGCATTCGCCGGTGACGTTCG
>CAYLSX010000180.1:0-4063 GCA_964386685.1 uncultured Woeseiaceae bacterium
GTAGTAAAAAGGCCCACATGATGTGGGCCTTTTTATGATCTTGCTTGAAGCGAAATCACTCGTTCCTTATTTCGACTCTTTTCTCTATCACCTTGATGCCGTGAACGCCGTCATATACAGCCGAGGTATCGATAAAACGTACCTCGCTGCCATGCCCGGCAGACTCCAGCATGGATTTGATGGCTTGCTGGGTAGCATCGTCGATTGGCATTTCGCTGACGATCATGACGCCGTCCAGGCTGGTAGCGTTTGCCATAGTGCGGTCGTGCATGACATGGATATCGAAGTCCTCTGCGTTTCCGTCGCTCATCCA
This sequence comes from uncultured Woeseiaceae bacterium, assembly GCA_964386685.1. Taxonomy (GTDB): domain Bacteria; phylum Pseudomonadota; class Gammaproteobacteria; order Steroidobacterales; family Woeseiaceae; genus JACZWL01. The sequence goes on from CAYLSX010000180.1 coordinate 314, forward strand.
GGTGGCATGGTGACGTTTCCCATCGAAGAGTGGCATCTTGATCGTTTTGCCGTCGATATCGAACCTGTAGCCGTCCGCCTCGCGCGTGATAAGCACGTTCCTGCCATCTTTATCGACGATAGAGCGATTCTCGCCTTCCTGCATGTCGTGCAGGTTGAAGCCCAGCTCATCGCCGTCGAGTTCCAGGCGAATCTCGTCGTGGCTATCACTGTCGATCAGGGCAATCGTCATTTTCATCTTGGTGTCTTCGCCCGCAAGCGCAACGCCTGCCAGTGCAAATGATGCAAGTAGCAACAATATATTCCTTATATTCATAACCTTAGATCCCCATATGTGTTTGCATACTCACCCTTGATGCCCGGCAGGCCTCAATGGTCGCAATTTTATAACGTCGCGACGTTATAATTCACCGCTATGGCTGACGGGTTAATGTGTTTCCGCTGTGGTGCGTCGCTTGCAGACTTAAGCCTACCACTGGCGCGACAAGACGAATGTCCTTCCTGTTCCGTCTATCTGCACGTCTGCAAGATGTGTGAGTTCTTCGATCCCAACGTGCCGAGACAGTGCCGTGAAGATGGTGCCGAGGACGTGACCGACAAGGAGAAACCCAATTTCTGCGATTGGTTCAAGCCCGGCTACGATCAGTTTGAGGCGACGCGCGCGAAGCAGGCCTCAGAGGCAAAGGACGCACTGGCAACATTGTTTGACGAGGGTGAATCGGAGCAATCTGAGCCGGACGAACTGATGAGTGAAGCGGATAAGCTGTTCAAGTAATGAGTGTCGACCGCCGAAAATTTTTGAAACTGACTGGCGCAAGCATGGCGATGCCTGTGATTGCCGGCTGCGGGGGACATGAAAGAATTCCGGTCGAGGGCGTACCACGCAGTAACTTCGACGAGGACTCGACCGCAGAAGACGTCACCGAGGGCATGGACCTCAACGGCAAGATTGCAGTTGTCACCGGCTGCACCTCGGGTATTGGTTACGAGACCATGCGGGTGCTGGCATTGCGCGGCGCTTATGTCATCGGCACGGGCCGCACGGTCGACAAAGCGCAGGCAGCTTGCTCCAGCGTCCTCGGCAAGACGACGCCGGTTGCGCTTGAGTTGTCTGACTTCGATTCAGTCGTGGCATGTGCCGAGAGCATTCGCTCACTGAATGCTCCCATCGACATGTTGATCTGCAATGCCGGCATGAGAGGCAGCAAGAAAAGGGAACAGGTCTACGGGCTCGAGAAGCACTTCGTCGTCAATCATCTCGGTCATTTCATCCTGGTCCAAAACCTGCTGGAGCGTCTCTATCTCGCCTGGCAGGGCCGGGTCGTCGTCGTTGCAAGTCGCTCCGCCTATCGAAGCGCCCCTGAAGAAGGCATCGAGTTCGGCAACTTGCGGGCCACAACGAGCTACAGCAGGAGCAGGGCGTACGGCCATTCCAAACTCGCCAACGTGCTTTTCTCACTGGATCTCGCGAGGCGCCTGAAAGGAACACGCATCACATCGAATTCATTGCATCCCGGCGTGATCAATACCGAAATCGACAGGACCGAGCCCGGCCTGTTCCAGGTGGCATTCGGTGTGCTGACTGCGGTCGGCGGCAAGACGATTGCACAGGGTGCGGCGACGACCTGCTATGTCGCAACCAGTCCGCAGCTCGGCGAGATCAGCGGCCAATATTTCGAAGACTGCAACGCAGTCACCGTCCTCGGTGACAATCATATGCACGATGTGATGCAGGCCGAACAGCTGTGGCAGGTCTCCGAGACACTGACCCAGGACTATCTCGATGAAATCGAGGCACCGCAGCCGTCGTGATTTACCACAAGGTAATAAGGCCGGTGGTCGCGTTAACGGCAGGTCTGATTCTCGCTTTGTATGCCTATCAGCGCGTTACCGATCCGGAACCGGGGCTGCAACGGGCCAGGGAAGAGGCGGTCGTGATATCGGCGCGAGATATCCTGCAGAGTTATGTGGCGCCGGGCGGAATTCTGGAAATCGTGGATCCGCTGTCACCGAACAGAAAGGTCGGTAAGGACTATGTCTGGCCCGATGGCGAGGGCTGGCAGGTCTCTGGCTACTATCGTCGCAATTTAGAGGATCCGTGGCACCCCTATCTGATGTCGCTGGATAGCGAGGCGGGGCTCAAGTCCCTTGCCGTCAAGGATGCCAATGATCGTCTCATCGGCATGTCGGTACGGGACCCCAAATTTTCGGCGATACCGTCAGAATCTATTGATTAGGCAACCCAGACGATCAGGCTGATCAGGGACGCGGCATAGGCAAAGCCAAGTACCACAACGCTTTTCTCGATTTCGGTTCTTGCTTCTGCGTAGTTCATTTTCCATCTCCATCCAGATATTTCCGATGGCTCTATGGTGCTTTCTGGTGGCTGCTGGAGCCTGATGTTGGCCTGATTCATAGCTGAGGATGACATGATGAAATAGTGATCGTCGGCCATTTAGACCCCTGATCGGGCATTTTTCGGTCGTGAATCGCTTGTTTTACGGGTTTTTTGAGATGCGCTGTCTTGGGTCCGCGATATTTTTGATCGCGCCGGCCGCCTGTTTCTCCAGGCTTTCCTGGCGCCATTCGAAGACGTTCAGCTCGATGAACACGAAAGCGACGAGCCACAGGAAGGCGTCCCAGAAATCGACGAAATCGCCTTTCACACCCCAGTAGATCGCCGCGAACAGCAGTACGGTATAGAGGACGTATTTGCTTGCATTGCTGAGGCGAAGAATGCGTCCTTCGAGCTTGTTCTTTTCCTGCAAGCGGACATCGATCTCGAGCACGAATACGACCAGAAGCCAGACGGCCGAGTTGATGACGTCGACCCAGGCTAGCCGGATGATGTCGATCAGGCCCCTCTGATCGACGACTGCGGTGATGCCTTGATATTGGTGAAAAGCGCTTGCGCTGGACATGGTCGTACAGTTGGCCGTCGTCAGGATTTCATATTCGTCGAAGTCGATCGCATATGCCCATTGCCCATTGACCAGGGTGCAAAGATCGCTGACGTTCGGCAGCGCAACAGCTCCCTGGACGAAAATGAGTTTCATCAGATAGCCGTAAAACGAGTAGATGATAAAGGCATAACAGACGGCCCTGAGGCCGTGCAAGGTCCAGGTCGTCCGCGGCGTGAATTGCTCATTGTCGAGGACGTAGGTCTCGAGCTCGAACATCAATAACAGTACGACCCAGGCGGCCGTGTCGATGCTGGCCGCGAATCCTTCGATGATGTCGCTCATTGCGACACCATCGGCGAATCGGTGCGCCGCGGCCGCCCACTCCTCGGCGAAGAAAAGATAGACGTTGAGCATCAACGCCGCGTAGACGGAATACTTGAATAGTCTGAAGAGATTTTCGCGGCTGATAGTCAAGTGAAGCTTCAGTCCTTTTCTGCAAGCGGCGAATGCTAACAAATTGTCCGACCGGTACCAGCATTTGCGATCTTCAGCGAATCATCAGGCAATGCTCAGGGTTTTATCAGGCCTACGGATCGGGGAAGTAGGACAGTGCATCCATAGTGATCGATCTCCGAGGAGGAGCACGAGATGGACGCAAGAAAAGCCCAAAAGACTAGCGAGACGCCGTATGACAGCACTGCCCTGGACGCCGCGAGGCGCTGGAAGCGGTTGGGTCTGGACTCGTCCCGGGCCGAGCTGTATCACCAGAGGGCGCGTGACAACGCTGCCCGATACCAGAGAAACATCGAATCCTATATAGGCACCGTGGACACGCCGGTCGGTCTGGC
>CAYLSX010000181.1:0-4013 GCA_964386685.1 uncultured Woeseiaceae bacterium
AGCTATCTCATCTATAACATCACGAAACAACTGATTAACGCGCAATCGGGCGGGGACGGCGATCCCAAGGTGCGAATTATTTACACGCCGAAAGAGGCCGACACAGCGGATGAGAGCGACGACGACGATTAATGAGTATTCTCAGCATCCAGGATATTTCCAAACGCTACAAGTTCCGCGAAGTCGTCAAGACAATCTCTCTCGAAATAACCAGCGGTGAAGTGGTTGGACTCCTCGGACCCAACGGCGCCGGCAAGACGACGGCTTTTTACATGATCGTCGGGCTTATTCCGTCAGACAAGGGTCGCATTCTGCTCGACGGCCAGGATCTTACAGCGCTGCCGATGCACAAGCGCGCCGCACTTGGGCTGGGCTATCTTCCACAGGAAGCATCGATATTTCGCAAGCTCAGTGTCGAACATAATATTCTTGCAATCCTGGAAAGTCGTGAAGACCTGGACCGTGCAGGACGGGAACAGGAACTCGATCAGTTGCTTGACGAACTGCATGTTGGGCATGTTCGTACGAGTCTTGGTATCAGTCTTTCCGGCGGAGAAAGACGTCGCGTTGAAATTGCACGCGCGTTAGCTGCGAACCCCAGATTCGTCTTATTAGACGAGCCATTCGCAGGCGTAGACCCCATTTCAGTTCTCGATATTCAGAGGATAATCAGGCACTTATGTGATCGAGAAATCGGTGTATTGATCACTGACCATAATGTGCGAGAAACCCTCGGAATTTGTGGAAGAGCCTATATACTGAATGACGGCAGCCTGATTGCATCAGGATCGCCGAAAGAGATTCTGGAAAACCAACACGTACGGGAAGTTTATCTCGGACAGGAGTTCAAACTCTGAAGAGATGTTAAAGCCTTCACTCGAATTAAGACAGTTGCAAACACTTACGATGACGCCGCAGTTGCAGCAGGCGATTCGTTTGTTGCAGTTGCCTTTGCTCGATTTAAGCGCGCAGATTCAGGAGGCGCTCGAAGAAAACATTATGCTGGAGATGGAAGACCTTCCGGATGTTCCCAAGACCAGCAATGAAACGACCGCCGAAATCGAGACCATCAAAGCCGAAGACACGTGGCAGTCCAATTCGATGGAACGTATCCAGGACGGCGGTTGGAATGGTGAAGGCAAACCAATCAACGAGTATGCCGACCAGAGTGGCCAGACACTTCGCGAGCACTTGCAGTGGCAGCTGGAACTCGAACACTTCAGTCCGCGCGAGGCGATTATCGGCGAGGCCATAATCGATGCCATAAACGACGACGGCTACGTCACCACGGAACTGGCAGACATACTCGGAAGCATCGGCGAGCAGGCCAGGGTTTCCGAGGATGAGGTGGAAGGCGCCCTGATGAAGGTCCAGCGCCTGGATCCGGTTGGCGTTGGCGCAAGGTCATTGTCTGAATGCATTCTTTTGCAGTTGCGACAACTTGACGCCGATACGCCCGGCCTGGAGCTGGCCAGGAGCCTTGCGGACGACCACCTCGACCTGATTGCCAACCAGGAATATGCGGAATTGCGGCGCAGCCTTCGCGCCTCCGAGGAAGACCTGGACCATGCCCTGACGCTGGTCAAAAGCTGCAATCCCAAGCCTGGGCTCGCTGTCAGCTCGGCATCGACCGAATATGTGATCCCCGATGTGTTTGTCCGCAAAATCGATAACCGCTGGCAGGTTGAGATCAGCTCATCCGGTATTCCTCGATTGTCCGTGAATCAGAAGTACGCCCAGTTGTTGCGCGGAAATGGCGACCACGCAGCACTCCGCTCACAATTGCAGGAAGCCCGCTGGCTCGTGCGAAGCCTTGAAATTCGTAACGAAACTTTACTTAAAGTTGCCACATGCATCGTCGCTCGCCAGGCTGAGTTCCTGGAGCATGGCGATGAGTCGATGAAGCCGCTAGTATTGAGAGATGTTGCCGAATCCATTGGCATGCACGAGTCGACGATTTCCCGCGTCACGACCAACAAATACATGCACACCCCGCGCGGTGTGTTCGAATTCAAATATTTCTTTTCCAGTCACCTTTCGACGGCGGATGGCGAAGACCAGTCCTCGACGTCGGTTCGCGCCAAGATTCGCAAACTCATTGGTGGCGAGGATCCCGCCAAGCCCCTCAGCGACAGTAAGATTGCAAAGCTCCTTGCTGAAGAGGGCATCACGGTAGCGAGGAGAACGGTTGCGAAATATCGTGAAGCTATGAAGATTCAGTCTTCCAGTGAGCGCAAGGTTCGTAAACCGAAACGATAGACATCACACAAAGGAGACCCATCAAGCAGCGAAACACCTTGTCGCAAACGAATACAGCATAGGAGAAAGTTATGCAGCTGAATGTTACGGGCCATCACGTCGATATCACACCGCCACTGCGAGATTATGTGGTCAACAAATTAGAAAAAATCGAACGGCACTTTGACCTGGTTTCAGACGTTCACTGCATATTGACTGTAGAGAAATTGCGCCACAAAGCGGAAGCCACAGTCAGCGTCAACGGTGGTAGAATTTACGCCGATTCCACGGAAGAAGACATGTACGCAGCGATTGACGGCCTCGTAGATAAGCTGGATCGACAAGTTAAGAAATACAAAGAGAAGCTTGCTGATCACCACGCCCGGGATACTAATAAACGACAAATTGGCTGACTAAGACCCTCTTCGACCGGCGTATTCATCCTCGATCGCCGCTGATCTCAGCCGATACTGCCACCTAGAAACGGTCACCCTTCATGATACTGGAACAACTTATCAGCCCCGGCAGTGTCCTTTGCAATGTGCATGCACGGAGCAAAAAGCACAGCCTGGAGATACTCAGCGAGTTGCTGGCCAAGCCGAATCCCGACATTGCCCATGAAGAAATCTTTGCGAAGCTCATTGAGAGAGAGCGGCTCGGCTGCACCAGCCTCGACAAGGGAATTGCGTTTCCCCATTGCCGCATCTCCGGCGTACAGGCGAGCTGTGGTGCATTGATGAAGCTCTCCGAATCCGTCGATTTCGACTCGCCGGACGGCGTCTCGGTCGGTCTGATATTCGGGCTCATCCTGCCAAAGGAATTAAGCGACATCCACTATGGCGACATCGACATGATCACGGGATTTCTCACCAATGAATCTCTTGCTGCCAAGTTACGTAGTGCGAACTCAAGCAGCGAATTGTACGACGCACTTATCGCAGGTCATGTTCCGGCAGGCGCGAAGCTGAAAAGCGTGCAAACCCTCTGATAGTGGAATAAGCGCTCATGTCCGGGGAAATGAGACTCATCATTGTCAGCGGACTGTCCGGCTCGGGCAAAAGCGTGGCGCTTCACGTGCTCGAGGACCTCGGCTACTACTGCATCGACAATCTGCCCGCTGCTCTGCTCAAATCTCTCCTCGATGAAGTAAATCGTCCCGGCAAACAACCGACCGAGCGACTTGCCGTGGGTGTCGATGCCAGAAACCGCCTTAGCGACCTGGAGTCGCTTCCCGAGTTCATTGGCGAACTTCGAAAAGTCGACGTGCAGACGGATGTGCTTTTCTTACAGGCGAGCGATGACATATTGCTGAAACGGTACGGGGAGACGCGCCGCAAACACCCGCTGGCCGATCACGGTACCGAACTCCGGGGCGCCATCGCCAGTGAAAGGGAGTTGCTTGGGCCGATCATCAACTCCGCCGACCTGGTCATCGATACCTCACGGAGCAGTGTTTACGAGCTCGCCGAGTTGATTCGCGAGCGCGTCGACCGACGCAAATCAAGCATGCTCTCTGTGCTGATCGAGTCATTCGGCTACAAACACGGCATTCCTGCAGACGCCGATTTCGTCTTCGATCTGCGATGCCTTCCGAACCCCTACTGGACGCCAGAACTCAGAGCGTTGACGGGACAGGACGAGGCCGTAAAGGCGTTCCTGGACGATCAGCCCAAATTCCAGCAGATGTATGACGATATTCTGTCGTTTCTCAGTCGCTGGATACCCGAGTACGTCAGTTTCGATCGCGCCTATCTCACCGTCGCGCTTGGATGCAC
>CAYLSX010000182.1:0-4013 GCA_964386685.1 uncultured Woeseiaceae bacterium
AAAGTAACTGTATCAGAACAATAAATAAGTACAGACACTGAGTTCAAATTAATGGAATTAGGCGAAGCCGGACTCCAGGAGCAACCTTTCCGTACCCACGGGAGACCGCTGGTCTTTGTCTCGTACGCCTCGCAACAAAACGCATTCGATTTCCTCAACGAAACCTACAACAAGGACCGCGGTCTTGGCCTTTTTCAGGGTCCGCCACTGTCGGGCAAGACGGCGATCATTCGCCATTTCGCGGAGACACTGAGCGACGACGATGCCGTTGCCGTCGTGGATGGCGCGGGCTTGAACACGACGGCGCTGCTCGAGGCTGTGCTTTCGCAGTTCGGATACGACCTCAAATTCAGCTCGGTCAACGAGCTGATCAATATGGTCAAGGTGTTCGTGCTGCAGCAGACGGCCTCCGATCATGCCCCGCTTCTCATTATCGAGAATACTCACGCATTGAACCCAAGCGCTCTGCGGGTTCTTTGTGAGCTTTCCAGCCTGAAAATCAGGGCAAAGAGCGCCCTGCGGCTGATTCTCGCCAGCGATCGATCGATCTCGTCCATCGTCAAGGCACCGGCAATGGCACCCATATCGCAGCGATTGACGGGCGACTTTCATCTCGAGCCGATGGCAAGGGATGAGACGACCGACTACCTGCACGCCAAGATGAGGGCTGGCGGCTGCTTTGACCCATTGGCGGTATTGCCCGAGGACGTCTGCATCGACCTGTATCTGGCATCTGGCGGCTGGCCTGGCGTTCTCGATCGCCTGGTACTGCTGGCACTGGCCAAAGCAGAACGCTGCCCGATAGAGCCCATACACGTCGAGCGCCCGCTGGTCCCGAACGCTACCCCGTCACTGATCGAGGACTTCGACGATCTCGCTCATAACGGCGCCAACGGGCACAACGGGGCGAGCGAAGCCGGACGGCCAAAATTGTTTCTCACCTATAACGGCAGGACATTGAGCGAGATCGACATCGACCGGCCCAGGCTGCTGGTCGGTCGTTCCGATCACAATGACATTTGCATAAACAGCCGTTTCATCAGCCGCCACCATGCCCTGTTCGTCAAGCATGGCACGGCGACATTCCTGATGGATCTCAATAGCACCAATGGCACCTACGTGAACTCGCAACGCATTTCCAACCACGTACTACTTCATAACGACATAATTTCGGTCGGCAATCACGGCATCAAGTTCCACGACCCGAACGCGCGTGACAGCATCAAGCTGGACAGCGCCAGCCTGGCCGATACTGTTGTTATGAAGACCTTGCGCGACATGCGCAAACTGCTTGCACGAGAGAACACGCAGTCACTGCCGATTCCGACCGAGGACTCTCTGCCGGCGAGCGATTTGGACTCCTGAGTCCCGCTAGCCGAAGAAATTTTCCTTGAAGTGCTTGCGACACATGGATATGTAGCGGTCGTTGCCGCCTATCTCAATCTGCGATCCCTGAGTCACGACATTGCCGCTTTCATCGAGACGAATAACCATCGTCGCTTTGGTCCCACAATCGCAGATCGCTTTTAGTTCCTTCAGATTATCCGACCACGCCAGCAGATATTTGCTGCCCTCGAAGGGTTCGCCCTGAAAGTCGGTGCGAAGGCCATAAGCAAGCACCGGGATATTGTGTTTGTCCGTCACCTCGCCTAACTGGAACACCTGGTCCTTGGTCAAGAATTGAGCCTCATCGATCAGGACACAATGCAGTGGCCCGTCTTCCACCTCTTTGTTGACGATTGTCAACAGGTCATGGTCAGGCCCGAATGTGGTCGCCTCAGTTTCAAGGCCGATCCTTGAGGACACCTTGCCGACGCCATAACGATCATCCATTGCAGGCGCCAGTACCAGGGTATTCATGCCGCGCTCACGATAGTTGTAACTGGACTGAAGCAACGCCGTAGATTTACCTGCGTTCATCGAGGAATAGTAGAAATAAAGCTTCGCCATGATGTTGTTTCTACGTTAGTTGTATTTATTGTTAATTATTCAGTCTTTTTTCGGTTCTGTGCGATCGAGGCGACGCCCGATCGTCAACTGCCGGTCGGTTCGTCTAGTCTGACACAATCCTGCAATGGGACTGTAATGCTTGCAGATGATATATTGCGCCCGACACGAATAATGAACAACAAAATATCAGGGAGATGTTCAATGCAAATTAAGACAATTGTTGGTGGGGTGGTGCTGATGTTTTTGGCCGCAGTAGCCATTGCTGATTTAGAGCCCTGGCAAGACTACGATGTGAGTGAATCCGTTTACCTGGTTACAGCGGTGAAGGTGGATGCCAATATGGACGATGCCTATCTGGAAGGCATTAAGCAGACCTGGGCTGCCTCGAACGATGTTGCCAAGGAGCTCGGACAAATCAAGGACTACCGGATTTTTAGAAGCGATCTGCCGCAGAGCGGCGACTTCAATCTGCTACTGGTAATCGAATTCGCCACTACAGCTGACCTCGCGCCGAACAAAGAACGCTATGACGCGTTTATCGAAGCTTGGGGCCAGGCTAACGCAGACGCCTCAACGGACTATGCGCAAAAGAACTATCCCGGCATGAGAACCATTACGGGCGATTATCAAATGCGTGAAATCACGCTCAAGTAGATTCTTGTTAACGGCAAGCTGAATGACCCCGCTGCGGCGGGGTTTTTCTATTATTCAGCTGCCGACTTGAAGTTTGCCATCCAGGCGGTCGCCAGCTCTTCGGCTTTGGCGATGTCCTCGGCGGACATCAATCTCGCCATCTCGTCTCGCTCGAACTCGGCATTATAGTCATCGAGCATCGCCGCGATGTTGTACCACTTGTGTGCCTCAACCGGATCAAGGGGCGCACCAAAACCGATCGCATACATTTTGCCCAGACTGATTTGCGCTGTCGTAAATCCACTAGCGGCCGCCTGCGAGTACCACTTGAATGCGCCGTCGTCACTTTGTGGAACGCCCCAGCCATTGGCATTCATTACCCCAAGGTTGTAGGCCGCCTCACCGTGACCTTGTCCGGCAGCCAGTCCATACCACTTCAGGGCCTCGTCATCGTTCAGGTCCACGCCCCAGCCATTCGCATAGAGCAATCCCAAGCCGAATTGCCCATTCTTATCGCCCGCCTCGGCCAGCGGCATCCATTCGCTCAGTGCAGTCGCATAATCGCCCTCGCTATATGCGTTGAATCCTGTCTCATAATCGGCCGCGACGACGCTGCCTGCAATCAACAGAAGAGATAAAACAAAACCCTGTGGTCGATATCTGTGCATGAACTCCGGCTCTGATTGATTGTTGTACCGGTGATATTCCGATTTTCTCAGATTTGCCTTCATGCAGGAAGGAGATTTAATTCGTGGAGGTACTTAAGCCACTGCCGAAGGTCCATCAAATGATTTCATATTAGTGACGCTACAGTGATTCCACTTGAAACTTTATCGTCGCTTTGCCACTAATTGTTTGTGTGAACGGAGTCACAGTGCCTCTTTTTTGACGTCAATTCGCGCAATTTTGTGACGGTGTTCAGCGCTCAATCGGCTCAGTCTTGTTACAAATGGACTCAACATTGGATCGCCTCTGCTGGATGGAACCAATGGTCGCTGCGAAGCAGCACCATGCAGAATTACAACAGTGACAACTGGGGCTTTGAAGGAAAACTTAGGTTCCTCAAAGTGAAAGTACTTAGCATCATTACATTGTTTCTATTGCTTGGCTGTGCACCCAGCACGCCAGACCTTATCGAACAAGCACACCTCACCGGCGACTGGACTCACGTAAATAAGAGAATGGATGCCATCGAACGACGTCAAGCTCACAAGCCGCAGGCATGTCCGACCGGCTCAACAAGTTTTTGTAGTGAGCGCTTCGGCGATAGAAGGTGCAGCTGTGTCAGGAACTCAGAGCTTCGACAGATGCTTGGGTCATTCGGCTACTAGCCGCGCATAAGAAGCACTACTCAGTCGGCTCAAGCAGCCGAGATCATTCCTTACGCTTCAGATTGGTGCCCAGGGCGAGACTCGAACTCGCACGTCCTT
>CAYLSX010000183.1:0-4006 GCA_964386685.1 uncultured Woeseiaceae bacterium
ATGGCGGACGATTTATCCGGAGTAGGCATCGCTTAACTCGCATAGTCCCGCAGTACGGCCGGCCGGCCGCCGCGACTTTTCAGGACACTTAAATCCGTACCCTTCTCACCCGGCATGAGCTGAATACGCAAAGCCGCAGCCGAGGCCTTGGGCAGGGCCGTCAGCGGGCGAAATGCGATCGCCCAGCTTCGTCCTTTTTCGGCAGCGAGCTGTAAACGCCGGCTGGAATAATCATCCATCGTATCCAGCCACATGAGCACGGCTGCACAATTACCGGAAGACAAAGCCTGTTCGGCTGACCACAGGGCCTCGTTTTCCTGCCTGGGGCGCACGATCAATACTCGCGAAAGGTTGATACCCCATTGCAACAATGCGGGTGGATAGGGCTGGAAAGGTGGCGCGATCCAGGCTATCCAGCCAGCCTCGTCTGATACCTCATGGTCTTGCGGTGTACTGAGCCGGGCCAGCGCCGGCATCAATAACTGAAGCTCACCCATGCCATAGTGTTCGAGCAGAATTTCGGTCAGGGCATGTTGTGGCCAGCCACCACCTGGCAGATGGCGATCGAGTTTTGGATAACCGCTGGGGAGTCCTTGCCAGATGGAAGTGCTTGTCTGATCCCGCCCCCGCCAGAGTCGCGGGTTTTGCAGTAATTTCTCTAGCGGGTCGGCCACAGTGAACCAAGACTAGTGGCGGGACAAGTCATCACGGATGACACCGACGACAACACCCTCGATCACCATGGTTTGCGTGTTCAAGTCCACCTCTATCGGCTCAAACTCCTCGTTCTCCGGTAACAGCCAGACCGTGGATCCGTCCTGGCGATAACGTTTGACGGTAACCTCGTCTTCCACCCTGGCGACGACGATTTGCCGGCTGCGCACTTCAGGTGTTCGGTGTACTGCAACGAGATCGCCATCGAGAATGCCGGCGTCCTTCATACTCATGCCCTGCACCCGTAGCAGGTAATGCGGCTTGGGATTAAACAGTGCCGGATCGAGCCTGTAATGCGTCTCGATGTGCTCCTCGGCCAGGATCGGGCTACCGGCCGCCACCCTGCCGACCAACGGCAGACCAATCTGATCGCGCAATGAATCCTTGAGCTGTATGCCCCTGGATGCCCCCGGCAGCAGTTCCAGCACGCCCTTTTTCTGTAAGGCGCGCAAATGCTCCTCAGCCGCATTGGCAGACTTGAAGCCGAGTTCCCTGGCGATCTCCGCACGCGTCGGCGGCATACCGGAATCAGCTATAAATTCTTGAATCATATGAAGAATTTCAGATTGTCTGGGCGTCAGACCTTTCATGGCAAAAACCCTGTATGGATAAACAGTATTGGAATTATATACAGCTGATTTCCTGGCGCAAGTCGTTTGTAGATGCAGTGGGCAAGATATTGATTACCGTAACAGCATTCGTGAATTTCACTTCACGGCTAACGCTTTTTGCAGTGAGCGTTTTTTAATCTGCTGACGAAATGAAAAACAACAAGCAAACGACGCGAACACTGTCTCTCATAAACGACAGCAGCCGAATTAAATTAGTGTTTTCGTTGAAGAAAGCAGCGTATTAGGAAATAATGCGCCTGCAGTTTTATCCCAACAGAGGAAATTTGGATGATGATTAAGAATGTACTGAAAGTGAGCGCAATTGTGCTCGTGCTCGGGATGGCCTCAGGGTGTGCCAGCCAGGAAGCAATCGATAGGGCACAAGCGACAGCGGACAGTGCAGCAAGAGATGCGGCAGCAGCCAAATCTACAGCTGAGGCTGCCCGTGCAGCAGTGGACAGTGCAGCACAAGCAGCTGCTAGCGCCCAGAGCACTGCGGATCAGGCATTAGCTGCGGCTAGCGAAGCGCAAGCTTGCTGTGATGCAAACCGCGATCGTTTGGAGCGCATGTTCCAGAAATCTATGTCTAAGTAGCCGAAAGACTACGAAGATTTTACTCAAACGCCGCGCTTGTCGCGGCGTTTTTTATGGTCCGGCCGACGAGCACGGGAATACCGTCGGCACGATCCAAAAGTTCCTCTGCACGCTGCCAGTCGAGAACACCTGCTCGCGTATTCGTTGCAGCAACGAATTGTTCTGTTAGCGCGGTCAGCACGCTACGCTCAGGCTGCCGATTCTCATCCAACGACCGCACCTCATTGGTAATTTCTCCGGATTCAGATTCGATCGGCGCTTCAGCTAGCGGGCGGTGAACCTCCATAACCAGATCGTCACCGTGCCAACCGACCTTGACGGGTTCATTGATAATGCGCACCGGCGTGTCGACGCTGACATGAGCAAACAGAAAGCGGATGTCTTCCGGAAACATTCGTACGCAACCATGGGTCACGCGCATGCCGACGCCGGCCGGCCGATTGGTACTGTGTATGAGGTAGCCTGGAATACTCAGGCGCATCGCGAATCTGCCCAGCGGATTTTCGGGGCCGGGCGGCACGATGCGGGGCAGCGGGTCACCGTCTGCCGCATGTTCTGCGCGCACCGATGCCGGTGGATACCAGGTCGGGTCGGTCACCTTCGATACAACCCGCGCCAGCCCTAACGGGGTCTCCCAGTCCATACGACCGATGCTCATCGGATAGGTCATGACGACTGCCGGCTCGCCGTCTTTCGGCTCCGGGAAGTAGTACATGCGGTATTCGGCGAGGTTCAATATGACGCCTTTTCTCGATCCGGACGGCAGTACGTAGCGGGTCGGCAGCAGGACTTCCGTGCCCTCGCCCGGCAACCAGGTATCGACATCGGGATTTGCACGAACAATGTCTTCATAGCCGAGACCGTGGCGACGTGCAATATCGAGAAGCGTGTCGTCCGCGCGCGCAGTGACGACGGCCACCGCGCCGATGACGTCATTGCCTTGCGGTGGCAATTCGAATTGCTCTGCCTGCACCATCGTGGGCGATGCGAATACGAGTAATGTTGTCAGCAGGCGAAAACTCATCGTCCGATCTCTTCCCTCTCAATGACTTCGATCTCCGATTCGGCAGCCGCAAGCCATTCCTGAAGTGCATCGCTTTGCAACAACCTCTCCGGATAAGCGACCGCCGATTGCGGCAGGTTGATGCCGTAGGTTCTGAATCTCAAAACGACGGGCGCATACATCGCATCTGCCACGCTGAAGTCGCCGAAAAGCCAGTCGCCGCCGGAACCATAGTGCCGGTGGCAATCCGACCAGATCTCGATCACCCTGTCGATGTCGGCAGTGAGCTCGTCGGGAAGCGCCACCTTACGCCCCATGGCGCGGCAATTCATAGGCATCGCGTCGCGCAAAACCGAAAAACCGGAATGCATCTCTGCGCATATGCTTCTTGCGCGCGCGCGGGCCTTCGCATCCGAGGGCCATAGTTGTTTCTCCGGCCAGCGCTCGGCGACGGTCTCGGCGATGGCCATCGTGTCCCAGACCGGCTGATCGTCCAGGATCAGTACGGGCACGCGGCACGCCGGAGAATACTGCGCGACCTTGCTCGCAAAGCCCTCCGTATCCATCGCCAGCTGTTCTTCCTCGAAGTCTATGCGTGCCTCGGTCAGCAGGAACCATGCGCGCAGCGACCAGGTCGAGTAGTTTTTGTTGCCGATGACGAGTTTCGCTGACATGCGATCTATACCGGGTCGGAATAGCACAATAGTAAACCAAAATACCCGATATGCCGCTGAATTGACCCGCTTTCCCGAGGCCGGTAGCCTGTCAGCTCAGAACCAGCTTCGGACATGCATTATGGGTATGCGGTTTTCGCTCGATTTGACCGACCGGGACCTCAATTTCTTTCGCAAGGCGTTGAAAAAGTCTCGCGACGCCGTGCGGCATGCCGACGAGTCGGAAATCATCGAAGCCATCAACGATATTCTGGCCGAAATCAAAAGCGAAGAACCCCTGCCCGACTTCGTCGCCTTACGCCTGCCGAGGCTCGAGTCGATGATCAGGATGCTGCAGGACGATGAGTGGGAATTGCCGATCGCCGATCGTGAACGCCTGCTGGCCATGTTCGTCTACTTCGGCGACCCGG
>CAYLSX010000184.1:0-4005 GCA_964386685.1 uncultured Woeseiaceae bacterium
TCGCCGTGGTTATCCTGAAATTCCCTGACGTGGTCGATCTGGTCCTGTTTTTCGGATTCGGACGAGCGAATGAGTTCGAGATCGTGAACTTCGTCTTCTTGCCCCGCTTTGGGAAGGAAGGTATTTACACCAATGAGCGGATAGCTGCCGTCGTGCTTCTTGCTCTCGTAATACAGGCTTTCTTCCTGGATCTTGCCGCGTTGATACATGGTATCCATGGCACCCAGTACACCACCGCGCTCGGAAATGCGTTCGAACTCCTTGTATACGGCTTCTTCCACAAGGTCGGTCAGTTCCTCGATGATGAACGAGCCCTGCCACGGGTTCTCGCAGTAGTTCAGCCCGAGTTCCCGCGAGATGATCATCTGGATCGCGACGGCGCGGCGGACCGATTGTTCGGTGGGTGTCGTGATTGCCTCGTCAAACGCATTCGTATGCAGACTGTTGCAGTTGTCGAACAATGCATACAGCGCCTGAAGTGTCGTGCGTATATCGTTGAAACTGATTTCCTGCGCGTGCAGGCTGCGACCGGATGTCTGCACGTGATATTTGAGCATCTGGCTTCTGGCACTTGCGCCATAACGCTCGCGCATCGCACGGGCCCAGATGCGCCTGGCGACTCTGCCAATCACCGAGTATTCCGGGTCCATGCCGTTCGAGAAAAAGAAACTTAAGTTTGGCGCAAAGTCGTTGATGTTCATGCCGCGCGCGAGGTAATACTCGACGATCGTAAAACCATTCGACAGGGTAAACGCGAGCTGGCTGATCGGGTTCGCGCCGGCTTCCGCAATGTGATAGCCGCTGATCGAAATGCTGTAGTAATTGCGTACGCCATTTTCGATGAAGAACTCCTGCACGTCCCCCATCATTTTCATCGCAAATTCTGTCGAGAATATGCAGGTGTTCTGTGCCTGGTCTTCCTTGAGGATGTCGGCCTGCACGGTGCCGCGTACCGCGGTGAGCGCCTTCGCCCGGATCTTGTCGTAAGTCGCCTTCGAAACGAGCTTATCGCCGGATATACCGAGCAGGCCTAAACCGAGACCATCATTTCCCGGTGGCAATTCGCCGGAATATTCGGGGCGGTGCTTGCCTTTGAAGTGCGCGTCGATTTTTTTCTGTGCTGCATCCCACTCGCCGGATTCCTTCAGGTGTTTTTCGACCTGCTGATCGATCGCTGCATTCATGAAAAACGCCAGGATCATCGGCGCCGGACCATTGATGGTCATTGATACCGAGGTCGTCGGTTTGCAGAGGTCGAATCCCGAATACAGTTTCTTGATGTCGTCGACGGACGCGATCGACACGCCCGAGTTGCCGACTTTGCCGTAGATGTCCGGGCGCTCATGCGGGTTCTCGCCGTAGAGCGTTACGGAATCGAACGCCGTCGACAGTCGTGCCGCGTCCTGGCCCTGCGACAGGTAATGAAAACGGGTATTGGTTCGCTCCGGCGTGCCCTCGCCCGCGAACATGCGCGTCGGGTCTTCGCCGAGCCTGCGGTACGGGTAGACGCCGCCGGTATAGGGATATCCCCCCGGCAGGTTTTCCTTCATCAGGAAAATCAGCAGCTCGCCCCAGTCCCGATAACTCGGGGCGGCGATCTTGTGAATTTTCTGATGGCTCAGAGACTCGCGATAATTTCTGCCCGTGACCTCCTTGCCGCGCACTGTGTAGCTGTAATTCTCAGTGCGCACTGCCGCACGCCGTGCCGGCCACTCCTTTAACAGGGTGACCGCTTCGCTACTCAGTTCCTGCAAGGCCTCCTGATAGCGCTGCCGCAGAATCAGAATCGACTTGTCTGTGTCCTCCGTCAGGGCGTCGGCGGCATAGGCCTTGAGCCTTCCTGGCAGTTTCGGGTCGTCCAGTGCCTTGAGCGCCTCATACAAGTGCTGCAGCTGGCTGGCCGACTCGGCCTGAGACTGTATGCCCTTGTTGATTTCCCGCCCCTGCTCACTGACCTCTGCCAGATAGCGTATGCGCTTGCCCGGGATAATCGCCATCGCGCGGGGCTCTTTCTGCGACACGTCGATATCGGGTGTCCATTTTTCGGCGTCCAGCCCCGCCTTATCGGCTACGCGCTGACACAGCTGGTAGAACATCCAGCTGATGCCGGGATCATTGAACTGGCTCGCAATCGTCGGATAGACCGGGATATCTTCGTCCGCGGTTTCAAACTGTACGTGGTTTCGCTTCCACTGCTTGCGTATGTCGCGTAAAGCATCCTCGGCGCCACGTTTGTCGTATTTGTTCAATACGATCAGGTCGGCAAAGTCGAGCATGTCTATTTTTTCGAGTTGGCTGGCGGCGCCGTAGTCACTCGTCATGACATAGACGGAGTAATCCACCATGTCGACGATTTCGCTGTCGCTTTGCCCTATGCCCGCCGTCTCGACCAGCAGCAGATCGAAGCCGAGCGATTTCAGGAACAAAATATGATCAGCCAGCATTTCGCTGGTCGCGAGATGCTGGCGGCGAGTCGCTATCGAGCGCATGTACACACGGTCCGATCGCAGCGAATTCATGCGTATCCGGTCACCGAGTAATGCCCCACCCGTGCGTCGCCGGGTCGGATCGACGGCAAGCACGGCGATGCGCATGTCCGGATAACAGGCGAGGAAGCGATTCAGTATCTCATCGGTGACGCTGCTCTTGCCTGCACCACCGGTTCCGGTTATGCCGACGACCGGTACCTTGCCTGCCTGCACCTGCCATTCTTTTCGTAATGAAGCGAGTTTGGCCTCGTCGAAGTGTCCTTCCTCTATCGCAGACATCGTCGTCGCAATGTCGATTGCGCGATCGGGAGATACCGTGGCCGGGGCAACCGTTTCTCGCCGCGCTTTCGATGTTCGCGCGACGAGATCGTGAATCATCTCCAGCAGTCCCATGGCCATGCCATCGTGTGGGTGATAGATCCGCTCGACGCCATACTCCATCAAGCCCTCGATTTCTTGCGGCGTTATCGTGCCACCACCACCACCAAACACTTTGATATGTGGCGCACCGAGCTCGGCCAGCCTGTCCACCATGTAACGGAAGAACTCGTTGTGACCACCCTGGTAGGAACTGACGGCGATGCCATCGGCATCTTCCTGGATAGCGGCACGAACGATGTCATCGACACTGCGATTGTGGCCAAGATGTATAACCTCAGCGCCCTCCGCCTGTATGAGGCGGCGCATGATGTTGATGGCAGCGTCGTGACCATCGAACAATGAGGCAGCTGTAACGAACCGCAATGGGGTCGTATCAGTCTTGCCGGTGACGCCCGGCACATCCTTTGCAGCAGTACTCATCGGCCTGGATTCTCCGCCGTAGTTTTCCCTGATTTTCCCAAAAATGAGGGAAAAGCCCATATAAAACAATTATATAGGCTATTGCAAAAATTTTAATCTAGATTAAAATAATCCACAGGAGCATAGAACACAAGTACCAGCGTCGGGAATCAAGGAAATATGGTCGAACTTGCCACAGAATCACGATTCGAACTGCAGCGGGACAGGATGCTGAAAGCGGCGGCGAGCTGCTTCAATGCCAAAGGATTCAGTGGCACCTCGCTAAAAGACGTCTCCAAGCATCTCGGCTTGACCGACGCCGCACTCTATTACTATGTGCGTAACAAGGAGGAACTGGTCTACCAGTGTTACCTTCGCGCCGCAGGGCTTGGCAAGGAAGCAATGGATCGCGCTCGTTGCGACGGACAATCCGGTTTCGAACAAGCATTTCTGTATATCCGCTACCACGTCGAGATATTCGTCGGCGATCGCGGTCCGGTCGCAATCATGAGCGAAATTCCGTCGCTAAAACCGGCTCACCGCAACGAGATTCTGAAAATATCGCGGCGCCACAGCGCTGCGTTCGAGGAAATTCTTTCAGCCGGCGTCGAAGATGACAGCATTATTGATTGCGATGTTCGCATGACTGGTAACGCCATCATGGGCGCGATCAACTGGATTCCGAAATGGTTTCACGGTGATAAAACTCTCGCCAGGAAAGTGCAGGCTGAGTTCC
>CAYLSX010000185.1:0-3942 GCA_964386685.1 uncultured Woeseiaceae bacterium
AGGTTGAATACGTGTCCCGGCCCCCTTCCGTAGCTTTGCAGTACATCTGAAACGCCCTTCTCGATATCGTCCGGAGATTCCCGCAACACGTCCGGATTCAGATTTCCCTGCAGCGCGACCTTGTCGCCGGTCAGCTCTCGCGCAGTCGCGAGGTCGGTTGTCCAGTCGACTCCCAGTGCATCGCATCCCGTGTCCGCCATATCAGTTAGCAACGGCCCGGCACCTTTCGTGAACAGAATGACCGGGATCGTGTGTCCGTATTTCTGGAGGTTGAGGCCCGCCAGGATTTGTTGCATCGCCGCCAGGGAGAAGCGGCGATAGTCGTCGCCCTCGAGTGCGCCGCCCCAGGTGTCGAAGATCATGATCACTTGCGCACCGGATTCAATTTGTGCGTTCAGATACTCGATCGTCGTTTTGGCGACGACGTCCAGCAATGCTTCCATGCTTGACGGATCATCCGTCATCAGTCCCTTGATCTTTGCGAATTCCCTGCTCGACCTGCCTTCCACCATGTAAGTAGCGACTGTCCACGGACTGCCGGAAAAGCCGATTAGCGGCACCTTGCCATCGAGTTCGCGATGCGTCAGCGCGACGGCGTCGAAGACATAGCCCAGTTTTTCCGCTATATCCGGCACCGCCAACTTGGTGATGTCGGCCGCGGTGCTGACCGGTCTTTCGAATTGCGGTCCTTCACCCGTTACGAAATGTAGCCCCAGCCCCATCGCATCCGGAATGGTCAGAATGTCGGAAAAAATAATCGCAGCATCCAGATCAAAGCGCCGCAGCGGCTGTAGCGTCACCTCGCAGGCAAGTTCGGGATTGCTGCAGAGACTCATAAAGTCGCCCGCCTTCTCCCTGACTGCCCGATACTCGGGCAGATAGCGGCCGGCCTGGCGCATGATCCACACGGGCGTGCGCGGCACCGGTTGACGCAGGAGGGCACGGATCAGCAAATCGTTTTTAAGCGGCGTCATATCAGAATTGCGCCGCAATCATTTGCTGCATCGATTCCGCAGCGGCACGAGGGTTTTCAGCATCCCGGATCGGCCGGCCGACGACGATATAGTCCGCGCCGTTTGAAAACGCCTTCTCCACGGTCACGACCCGTTTCTGATCTTCGCTCGGTTTGTTGTCAACCGGTCGAATGCCCGGCGTGACGACCAGGAGCCGCCCATCTATTTTTTCTCGCAACATTGGCGCTTCCAGTCCCGAGGATATGACGCCGTCGCAACCCGCCTCGAGTGCACGTCGCGCCCTGGATACAACCAGTGCTTCGACATCGCAATCGAATCCGAGGTCATCGAGATCGCCCCGGTCGAGACTGGTCAACACTGTTACCGCTAACACCTTGAGTTCGTCGCCCTTGTTCTCGGCCGCCGCCTCCATAATGGATTGGTTGCCGTGCACAGTTACGAAGCTTGCTCCCCTGTCCTTCAGTTGCCGCACCGCAGATCCGACTGTCGCCGGAATATCGAAGAATTTGAGATCGGCGAATACTTTCTTGTCACGCTCGAGCATCCACTGCAATAAGTCGAAGTACCCGCCGCTCATCATCAGTTCCAGACCGAGCTTGTAGAATGTGACGGCATCGCCCAGGTCCTCTGCAAGCGACCTCGCCCGAGCGCAATCCGGCACGTCCATGGCAAATATGAGCCGCTCGTTGGCGGGTATGGATTTATCTGTCACTTATTAATATCTCTGCGCAGGCCGCGGCGCATTCTATCAGTTCAGGCGTTCGTGTTCTGAAATAGCGAATCGATCGGTCATGCCGGCGATATAGTCGGCGACAACACGTGGCTTATCTTCTTTGCCTGCCCGTTCGGCAAATTCTGCGGGCATCTGTTGTGGATCATCCATGTAGCGCTCAAACAGGAACACGAGCTTGGCTTTTGCGTCGCCGGTCGTGGCCAGCACTTTTTCATGCTGATAGAGGTTTTTGTTCAGGAAGCGCTTCAGGCTCACGTGTTTAGCAGATACCTGATCGCTGAGCCCGACGACAGCTGCTTTTTGAGCCCTCACTTCTTCGATTGACGAAGGCTTAATCTCTTCAAGGCGCATTGAGGTCTGTCCGATCAGATCGGTGACAACGAGGTTGATCATGCGCCGAATGATCTCGTAAATCAGTCGGCGATCCTCGAGGCCCGGGTGTTCTTTCTGAACAGCGCGGTACTGATCGCGAAATAACTCCTCCTCGGATAGCTGCTCGAGGCTCAGGAGGCCGGCGCGAAAACCGTCATCAACGTCATGGTTGTTGTAGGCGATCGCATCGGAAATATCTGCGAGTTGAGCCTCCAGCCCCGGTTGCCTTCTTTGCAGAAACCGCTCGCCGATACGACCTAGCTCGTGGGCGTTCTTTTTCGAACAGTGTTTGAGTATTCCTTCGCGGGTTTCGTAAGTCAGATTCAGGCCGGGAAAGCTCGCGTACTTCGCCTCGAGTTCGTCAACGACGCGCAACGATTGAAGATTGTGCTCAAAGCCGCCGTAGTCCTTCATGCAAGCGTTAAGCGCGTCCTGTCCAGCATGACCGAAAGGGGTGTGGCCCAAGTCATGCGCCAGGCAGATTGCTTCGGTCAGCATTTCGTTGAGCCCGAGTGCGCGTGCGACCGTGCGGCCGACTTGTGAGACTTCAAGGGAATGGGTCAATCGCGTTCGATAAAGGTCGCCCTCGTGATTGACGAAAACCTGCGTCTTGTAAACAAGGCGGCGGAACGCCGTGCAATGAATAATTCTGTCGCGGTCTCGTTGAAACTCACCGCGGTACGGGGCTTTCTCTTCCTCGAATTGCCGTCCGAGGCTATGATCCTCGTGTGCAGCGTAGGGCTTAAGTGCGTCCATCGCCCCGTTGGAGCACCTCGTTCAGGCGGGCTTCGGAGAATTCCCTGGTCAGATAGGCATCGCCGATTGAGTTCAGCAATACGAATCTGAGTTGCTTCGCCTGCACTTTCTTGTCCATCTCCATGGCCGTCATCAACGTGTCTGCCTCTATGTCAGGCGGCGCCACGGGAAGCCCCGCCAAAGAAATCAGCGCTGTGATTCGGTCCCTGTCGGCCTGATCTATGTCGCTAAGCTCCGCCGCCATCACCATGCCTGCTGCGACCGCTTCGCCGTGTAACCATTCACCATAGCCAAGACAATTTTCTATTGCGTGCGCGAACGTATGGCCGTAGTTCAATAATGCCCGCTTACCCTTTTCTGTTTCGTCTTCAGAAACGACAGCGGCCTTGATTTCACACGAGCGTTGAATCGCATGCGCCAGCGCATCGGCATCTCTTGCAATCAAGGCCGTCATGTTGGCCTCCAACCATGCGAAAAATTCAGCATCGCAGATCACACCGTGCTTGATCACTTCGGCAAGCCCCGCTTTTAACTCCCTGTCCGGCAGAGTTTGTAATGTGTCCGTATCGATCAGCACCAACCGGGGCTGATAAAAAGCACCAATAAGGTTTTTGCCCTCCGGGTGGTTTACCCCGGTCTTGCCGCCGACTGACGAGTCGACCTGTGCAAGGAGTGTCGTGGGCACCTGCACGAAACCTACGCCGCGCATGTAACAGGCGGCCGCGAAACCGGCTATGTCGCCAACGACTCCGCCGCCCAGGGCAATGACGGTCGTATCGCGATTCGCATGCGAGCGCACAAGGCTGTCGATGACTGACTCAACGCTTGCCATCGTCTTGAAGGACTCGCCATCGGCCAGATTGATCGAGTGGACGTTGTTGTTAGTCAGATTCTTCTTCAACGTCTCGAGATAGAGCGGCGCGACGGTCTCGTTGCTGACGACGAGGCAATCTGTGCCGTTCAGGTAGCCGGACAAATCGAAGTCGCCGCCAAGCAAGCCGCTGCCGATGACAATTGGGTAGCTGCGCTCGCCGAGCTCGACATTCAGCTTTCGGGGTTGTGGCACAAACCGTTCCCAGTGATTACAGAACGGTCAAGGGTACCTGA
>CAYLSX010000186.1:0-3936 GCA_964386685.1 uncultured Woeseiaceae bacterium
CTGAGCTTTGGCGAGCAGGAAAGCCTGATGGGATTCCGGGGAATACCGTCCTCCGACATATTCCTTGATAACGTAAGCGTTCCCACTCACCAGATTGTTGTCCCGGCCGGTGGATTTCGAAAGCTGATGGAGGCGTTCGACCTTGAGCGCTGTGGCAATGCAACCATGGCGCTTGCGCAGGCATCGGGTGCTCTTGAAGATGTCGTGGACTATGTGCAGGAGCGAAAGCAGTTTGGCAAGCCCATCGTCGATTTTCAGGCAGTGCAGATCAAGCTCGCCGAGATGCAGATGCAGGTCGATGCCACTCGTCTGTTGATCTATCGAGCAGCCACTAACGCGGAGAGTGGCCTGCCGGACATACTCCACTCATCACTGGCGAAGTGTTTTGCCAACGAAACAGCGCGCGCCGTGACAGGCAGTGCTATGCAACTAATGGGTGCTTATGGTTATTCGAAAGAGTATCCGGCGGAGCGGCGTATGCGTGATGCCTGGGGTTGGGGAATCGCCGGTGGCACGATCGATATTCAAAAGATCAACATCGCATCTGCCATGGTAGGCCGACGATTCGACCAGCGGAAATAGTCAGGCCGTAGCCCGCCCTCGTTGACTGCGTATGGGTCGCGGAATCGGCGTATTGATAATTTCTTTAATCTGCTTCGCGTTGATCCCTGCTTTGATACGAGTCGCTGCGACCTTGCCGTAGAGCGTGCTTCGTTGCTGCGGGACCCGGCCCGCCTCGCGAATGATCTCAGCCATTCTTAGCGGCGTAGTTTCCTGCCCGTGTGCCGCGCCTGCAGCACGTGAAATGCTTTCATTCATTAACGTTCCGCCAAGGTCGTTGCAGCCGCTATTGAGACAGGCGATGGCGCCCTCGTGTCCCATCTTGACCCAGGACGCCTGAATATTCTGTATGAGCGGATGCAGTGACAGCCGCGCAACCGCATGCATCAATAAACTTTCGCGCCACGTCGGCCCTTGTCGGGCAACGCCGCGAAGATACATCGGCGCCTCCATGTGAACGAACGGCAATGGCACGAACTCAGTGAAGCCACCGGTACGTGCTTGCAAGTTGCGGATGCGCATCAAATGCCTGGCCCAGTTTATCGGCTTGTCAACATGGCCAAACATAATCGTTGCCGTCGATCGCAAGCCTACGCCATGCGCCGTTTCCATCACCTCAAGCCATTGATCGGTCGAGATCTTGTCCGGGCAGATAATGCTGCGTATCTCGTCATCGAGAATCTCGGCTGCGGTTCCCGGCAATGTCGCCAGACCCGCATCTTTTAGCCTGCGCAGGTAGTCTTCCAGACCGATGCCGAGAGTCGCCGCACCCTGCCAGACCTCTAATGGCGAGAAAGCATGGACATGGATCTCGGGCGCCGCTTCCTTGACCGCGTGCAGGATGTCGAGATAGGTCTCACCCGTATAGTTCGGATGAATGCCTCCCTGCATGCACACCTCTGTTGCCCCACATTCCCAGGCTTCGCGAGTTCGCCGCTGTATTTCGTCGATGCTGAGATCGTAGGGAGCGCCGCGCAGGTCTTCGGAGGTCTTGCCTTTCGAAAAAGCGCAGAACTTGCAGTGGTAATAACAGACGTTCGTGTAATTTATGTTTCTGTTGACAGCAAAGGTAACCGTGTCCCCGTTTACTCGCTGACGAAGCTTGTCCGCCGCATCAATGACCGCCTCGAAATCATCGCCTCGTGCCCGATACATCCGCACGATCTCGGACTCCCTCAGATCTTCCCCACGTTGAGCCCGCGAGACAATTTCCGAGATATCACGAGAAACCGACACTTCGCTTTGTCCTGAACGAGCCCGCGATTTCTTCGGTGCCGATATCGACGCCCCAGGCGACCAATCGTTTGTTCGTGGTAGTCCATCTGAATCGATCATTCTGATCAACGGCGTATGCCATGAGGTATCAGTCCAGACTTCTGCATTGTGAATGTATTCAGGATATATCGTCAGTCGCTCCTGCAGGACTTTGCCTGCGGCCGCGGTCTCATTTGCGAGTTCATCCAGATGCGGCCAGGGCGCTTCGGGATTCACGAAATCGGGCGTAAGTGGGGAGACACCGCCCCAATCATTAATCCCGGCGCCGAGAATTTGCCTGAGAACGCCGGGGCTCAGGTTCGGCGGCGCCTGAATATTCATGCTCGGCCCGAACAGAATTCGCGCCACCGCAATGGTCCAGAGCAACTCATCGAGATCAGGTTCGGCAGCATTCGCCATCTTTGTATTTGGCTTGGCACGGAAATTTTGAATAATAATTTCCTGCAAATGTCCGTACGTAAAGTGCAGATCGCGCAATGCGAGCAGAGATTCCATGCGCTCGCGACGCGTTTCGCCGATGCCGATCAGAATTCCCGACGTCAAGGGAATGCGCGCCTTGCCAGCCTCTTCAATTGTCGCCAGGCGAAGCGCAGGATCCTTATCGGGCGAACCATAATGCGGCATGCCTTTTTCGGTCAGTCGCGTCGACGCCGACTCCAGCATTATCCCCATGGACGGAGCAACAGGGCGCAGCATGGTTATCTCTTCCGCCGTCATAGTGCCCGGATTCAAATGCGGTAGCAGTCCCGTCTCCTGATACACGCGGCTCGCCGCCGCATGAAGGTATTCGAGCGTCGATGCATAGCCCATTTCGTCGAGGGCGTCGCGCGCCGCCCGGTAGCGAAGCTCGGGTTTCTCGCCCAGCGTAAACAGCGCCTCCTTACAGCCCAGCTCGGCGCCGCGCCGCGCAGTATCGAGCACTTGATCGATCGACAGATACGGGGACGCGACACGCTTCGGGGTCTGCGCGAAAGTGCAGTAGTGACAAACGTCGCGACACAGATGCGTCAGTGGAATAAATACTTTCCTGGAATAGCTAATCAGGTTTCCATGACCTTCGTCCCGCAGTTTTGCGGCAACACCGAGCAAGCCGTCGATGTCTACATCGTCGGCAAGCAAGGCGGCCATCTGTTGCGCATTCAGGTTGTCGCTTACGTCCACTGGCTTACCGTGCTTGTCGTTTGCGACATGGCAGATCGTCGATTGCCGATTTGATCACTCAGGCGCGCGGCAATACCGCTGCTCTGCAGATAGTCACGCGTAAATGAAGATTTCAAATCAACGATCGCCTTTTCGAGATCGTGCGCATCATCAATATCATGTCCGATGTTTTCGTTTCGCACGATACGTGTGTGCAGTCCTGAGACATCGGCCGATCGGATGTGTCGTGCCAGGCTCGCCCCGCCGAACTGGCAATTAATCGCATTCGGCGGCGAGGTCAGAACCGCATTCGTGCCCTCCCCGCTTGCATTCGGCACCAGCGACACATGTTCGTGATCTTCGATGAGCTGACGAATGTCGTCTGCAGTGACGCGCGGTACGTCGCCCGACAATGCCAGGCTGCATTTCGCGTCATAACGACCTATAAGATATTCGTTGCCTTCAATCACTGCCCGCGATTGATCCGAGCCGGCGGACTCCATGAAGATGTCGCTTACAAATTCACGGGCCAACGCCTGAACAGCTTGCGATCGCGACACCAGAAGTACGCCGTCGAATTTCTCGACTTCGCCAAGGGCAGTCAACACATCCCGAAGCATGGCGAGAGCCAGTCCTTCTCGCTCGTGTGGCTGAAGTACACCTGCCAAGCGCTGTTTTGATTCAGTGACTTCCTTGACCGGGACCAACGCCCAAAACATCTCTATTCCCCTGAAACGGCCTTTCGCCGGTCACTTTGGCTCAAAGACGCAATGAACTCAAGACTGTCGCGAGCAAGTTGCAGGCGGTCGTCCATTGAATGCATGACAATGTTCCTGCACATCGTGGCCATGCCCAACGCCTCTATCTCGTTTGCCAGCGTCTCGTCCGCCTCGTCGAGGACGAAACCGTCGAGAAAATCGCCATAGTGCTCCGCGATCCAGCCGGCCGTCACAGGAATAG
>CAYLSX010000187.1:0-3881 GCA_964386685.1 uncultured Woeseiaceae bacterium
GTCACGAAGCTTGCAACAGCAACCTTCGCGCCAGATACTTGGTGCAAGTTAGCTAAACCGTTAGGCGTCACCATCCAACTATTCAGGATTGGCAGGGCAATGAGTAACAAAAATATACGACAACTACTCGCCAAACTTCATGACGAGATACAGAAAACAGAAGTAGACGCCGACACGCGTTCTTTGATGCGGGAATTAGACTCGGACGTTCACGATTTACTCAACTCAAACACTGACACGACGGATACAGATTTTCTGGTGGAACGGGCCAAGTTATTGGAGGCCGAATTCGCGACAAGTCATCCTACGGCGGAGCGCTTTATGAGGGAGGTCATTGACGCCCTCGTCAGAATGGGAATTTGAGTGGATACGCATAACAAATCGCTGAGCTTGCAGCCGAGCAGCATCTGCCACGAAGCTTGCAACAGCAATCTTCGCGCCAAATACTTGGCGCAAGTGAGCTAAACCGTTAGCGATTACCATGGGTCCGAAAACAGATAGGCTAGTCGCATCTCTTGGACAAGCCCTATCTTTACTCCAGGAACAAGGCGACGGTTATCACGAAAACCAAGTGGCAAAATGCAAACTGCTGCTTGAGAAATCTGATTTTCGAGGTGTAACTCTTGCTCTAAGCGTGTTCAATGGAAAGAACAGTATCCATGAAATTGGATGGTCAACTGGTGACAATGACGGCGATCGAATCTCAGCCCAAGACAGATTTCAAATTCTGAGCAACACAATTTACGAACTTGCCGACAGCATTCGTCGAGAGGTTGAGCGCGGTGAACATTAACAATCCGCTGCACCGGCAGCTGGGCGTCTCTAGCACGCCGCTTGCAAACTTAAATGTCGCGCCGGATACTGGCGGCGACTGAACAAATCCGTTCGGAGGAATGACGATGCGTGCCACCATTATCTTCGTAGTTCTTTGCAGCATCGGCATCTACGCATTCGCGGACTCTGAAGCAAGGCCATGGCCGGTCGTCTACGCGTCACCTTCCGGCAATCATTACTTCCGTCTCATACCGGCATATGACTCCAAAGAGAAGATTGCGGAAGGGTTCCTCTATCGCGTGGCAGCGGGGAAAGACGAGCTTGTTTATCGTACCGAGGGTTGGTATGCCTTTACGGTTCTTGTCTCGAATGATGGTAAGCATATGGCTCGGACCGGACCATGGCCAAGGTCTGGATCACCCCCTGAAAAAACAATCGCAGTCGTTTTCTATCGTGATGGGGCTCCAATTCGAACCTATTATATATCGGATTTAATTGAGGACCTGTCTTCTCTTCGACACAGCATGAGCCACTACTCCTGGGGCAGGCCTATGCGATGGGCGAACGGTGGAATGAACAATCAGGTCGAGGTTGAGACGGTCGAGAACAGGACGATTACCTTCAATATTGAATCTGCGAAAATTGTCCAGTGATGCCTAGCATATCGCAGGAGAAACGCACATGAATAAGATTCTCAAGGCTGAAATTATCTTCCTGTTTGTTTTGGTACTCGCGGCTTGCGCGCCCGAGGTCGGCAGTGATGCGTGGTGCGAAGATATGGCCGAGAAATCCAAGGGTGACTGGACCGCGAACGAGGCTGCAGAATTCGCCAAGAGTTGTGTATTCAAAAAATACGACGACTGATGAGTCAAGTGCTCAGCGCTGACAAAAAGCGAGCGTAAACCTCATCGATGCTACCGTCCGCATCGATAGTCTGTAGTTTGTCTTTGCCTTGATAGAACTCGATCAGGGGTTCCGTTTGTGAGCGATAGACTTCCAGCCGATTGCCGATGGTTTCTTCGTTGTCATCTTCGCGCTGGATCAATTCACCACCGGCTTCCGTGCAGGCGTCCAACTCTTCCTGAGGTGAAAAATAGACATTGAGGAGTTTTCCGGTCAGCGAACAGGTGCGCCTTCCTGTCAGGCGTTTCAGCAGGACATCGAAATCTACGTCCATCAATATCGCCGAGTCCAGCGGCTGCCCCATTTTCTCGAGCAGGTCTTCTAGATCGAGTGCTTGCTGTTGCGTTCGCGGAAAACCGTCGAGGATGAATCCGCCCGAGGCGTCGTCCTCGCCCAGCCTGTCGCGGATGATGCCGAGCATGACATCGTCCGGGACGAGCTCGCCGGCATCCATGATCTTTTTGGCTTGCTCGCCATATTCAGTGCCAGCAGCCACCGCCGCACGCAATATGTCGCCGGTTGAGATCTGCGGAATATTCCTCTCGGCCATCAGTTTTTTGGCCTGCGTGCCTTTGCCCGATCCGGGTGCACCCAATAATACGATCCGCATGCTTAGGTTCTCTCAGTGGCGTGTCAACGGCGGCATACGCTACCGACAATACAGTTTTGCGTCAAACCGGTCAGCCGGTGATCCGCGCTTGAGATTCCGCTATGCTTCGCCTCGTTTCGAAAGCATAAGCAAGGACGAGACTTGATGTCGAAGATGAATGCGTTTTATGCCCAATCCGGCGGTGTGACCGCCGTTATCAATACAACGGCCTGCGGCGTAATCGAGACCGCTCGCAAGCACAAGAATCGGATCGCAAACGTTTATGCCGGTCACAACGGCATTATCGGCGCGCTGAAAGAAGAGATGATCGACACCAACAAGGAGTCCTCGGCGACGATCGCGGCATTACGTCATACGCCGGGCGGCGCTTTCGGTTCGGCGCGTTACAAGCTCAAGGGCTTCGAGGAGAACCGAGCTCAATACGAGCGGCTCATCGAAGTATTCAAAGCGCACAACATTGGTTACTTCTTCTACAACGGCGGCAATGACTCGATGGACACTGCACATAAAGTGTCGTTAATCAGCAAACGCCTGGGGTTTCCGGTTGCCTGTCTGGGCATACCCAAAACCGTCGATAACGATCTGCCGGTCACGGATAACTGCCCCGGATTCGGCTCAGTCGCAAAATATGTCGCCATATCGACCCAGGAAGCTGCGCTCGATGTCCTGTCGATGGCTGAGACATCAACCAAGGTATTCGTGCTCGAAGTGATGGGTCGCCACGCCGGCTGGATCGCGGCCGCCGGGGGCCTGGCCGGTACCAGGCCGGAGGACCCTCCGCACATCATTCTGTTTCCCGAGATTCCGTTCAAGAAAGCGGCGTTCCTGAAACGGGTCAAAGAGTGCGTCAAGAAGTATCAATACTGTGTCATCGTCGTCAGCGAAGGTGCTCGCTACGCGAATGGAAAGTTCCTGGCCGAAGCCGGAACGAGAGACGCCTTCGGCCACGCACAGCTCGGCGGAGTTGCGCCGGTTGTCGCCAACATGGTCCGGGAAAACCTGGGATTCAAATATCACTATGCCGTTGCCGACTATCTGCAACGCTCTGCCCGACATATCGCAAGTGCCGTCGATGTCAAACAGGCTTATGCCGTTGGCGAAGCTGCCGTCAAGTTCGCGTTAGCGGGAAAAACAGCCATCATGCCGGTCATTAAAAGAGTCTCCGATGATCCCTACCGCTGGCGCATCGACGAGGCGCCACTTTCCCGGATTGCCAATAAGGAGAAAATGGTGCCGCGTCGATACATCAGCGCCGACGGATTCTCAATCACGGCCGCCTGCCGGCGCTACCTCGCACCATTGATCCGTGGTGAGGATTATCCTCCATATATCAATGGCTTACCTAAGCATGCCAAGCTGAAAAAGCTGCGTGTAGCGAAGAAGTTGAAGACAAATTTTGTGGTATGATGCGCCGCCTGCCGCGGCTGGCTCTGCATGAGTCAGGGAGTCGTGGCAAAGAAATAATAGATAAACAGCGCGCCTGTTCGATTTCACAAATGGTTTGTATCGCCCCGGAAGCATTCGCACCGGGGTTATCTATATGATCAGGAGACAATCTGATGACAAATGAACTTGCTCTGTGGCTTGCCATAGG
>CAYLSX010000188.1:0-3825 GCA_964386685.1 uncultured Woeseiaceae bacterium
GGTGAGTTCCACCTGCGCCTCGTCGTCGCCGGGCGCCGCAAGAAAAACCAGTGTGAAACGGCCCTGTTCGCTGTCGTAACGATTCAGTTCCTGCAGGCCGAGCTTGTTGCAATAAAAGTCCAGTGATCGATCGAGATCGCTTACCCTTACCATGGTGTGTAGATATTTCACGCTGATTAACCCGATTGGTTGAAGTCCGGCATATTATAAGACCACAATAGTTTTTAAATCATTTACCGGAAGCATTCCTTGCACCGTATTCGCGCCATTACGCTTGATCTTGATGACACACTCTGGGCTATCGGGCCCGTTATCGTGCGCGCTGAAGGAAAGCTGTGGTCGTGGCTCGGCGAACATTTTCCGAAGATCACTGAGACTTTCACCCCGGACGAGGCCTACGCGCTTCGTGAGCAAGTCATGCAAAAGCACCAGGACCAGTCGCATGACTTTCGTTTCTTGAGAAAGACGGTTCTCGAGCACATGGCGGAAAGGGTAGGGTATTCCAGCGAACTCGTGGACGATGCCTTTGACGTGTTTGATCGGGCGCGAAACGATGTCGAGTTGTTCTCGGACGTCTTGCCAACGCTGGAGGCATTGGGCGAGCACTTCGCTCTGGTTGCAGTGACCAACGGCAATGCGAATCTCGAGCGCATCGGCATCCGGCATTTATTTCACGATGTTGTAACTGCGGTCGATGTCGGCTCCGCGAAGCCGGCGCGGCCGATATTCGTTGAGGCGGTTAACAGGGCAGGCGTGAATGCAGAAGAAGTGCTGCATGTCGGCGACCATCCGGATATCGATATCGACGGCGCACGTAAAGCAGGCATGCGGACCGCATGGATGAATCGACACGGCGATGGATGGCCTCTGCACATCGCTCCGCCGGATGTGACAGTGTCGACGCTTGGAGAATTGATATCGGTGCTCGAACCGGCCATTGCTAAGCGGGGGGCCAGCGCTGCCAATGAGTGAATTCTCCGGCCAACCACTGATCATTTATGTGCCCGGCTTGAAGCCGAAGCCCGAGGCTGCGGCCCACAGGCGTGAGCTATTTCGGTGTCTTGTCGAGGGTGTTCGCCGCATCGATCCCGAGTCTGCTGCGCAAATGCAGGATCGCGATCATTGCTTCGACATTATTAGCTGGACATATGATTTTTATGGCGAGCGTCGGGATATCAACCTCGATCTCGCGGCTATTGATGCACTGATTGAGCAAGAGACGGCGAGTGAACAAGACATCGCCGAGGCGGTGTCTTGGAAACGCAGATTTCTGCGCTGGATGTACGCCGTTGCCGATCAGTTTCCATTCCTGATGCACCCATTGGCCGATGAAAACCTCGAAATTCATCTTCGCGATCTGCGTCGCTATGTAAGAAACAAAAATGACATCGCCGATCTCATTCGCAGGCTGTTGAAAATGCCTTTGCGTGCTGCCTGCAAATCGGAGCGACCGGTATTGCTGATCGGCCACAGCATGGGTTCGATCGTCTCTTATGATTCGCTGTGGCAGTTGAGTCAAAAGCCCGGAGTTGAATGCAAGGTCGATCTCTTTATTACCATGGGCAGCCCGTTGGCGCAGAAGTTCATCCAGCGAAGAATCAAGGGTTCAACTGAGGCCCGGGACAATCGTTACCCGCGCAATATCAGGCGTTGGGTCAACATTGCGGCAGTGGGTGACCTGACCTCAATCGACATGAGGCTGAAGAACGACTACGAGGATATGGTGGAGCTCGGGCTCATCGAGAGCATCGAGGACAGGGAAGTCTTCAATTACTTTCGCCTGGACGGAGAGCTAAACGTGCATGCCGAATACGGTTACCTCATCAATGAGGTAACCGCAGGTTTTGTATCCGAATGGTGGCGTGGCGTTATACGGGATCGAGGTTCGGTTTGATGACGATGTCGATGCGGCGGTTCTTCGCGCGACCGGCGGCAGTCTCGTTGTTTGCGACCGGGTTGGTTTCGCCGAATCCGGTAGCGATAACGCGGTAGCTGGGTATGCGCATCGCGTTGATCATGTACTGCTGTAACGACTCCGCTCTGTCTTGCGACAGCTTCTGATTTAGCTCATCGCCGCCGTAAGAATCGGTGTGACCTTCGATCAGCAATTCGCTTCGCGGGAAAATGTCGATCGCTTTCTCGACTTTCGCTAACAGGTCGAAACTACCCTGCTTGATCGCCGAATCGCCGCTATCGAAGGTCAGACCCACCAGCCGCAATATGACGTTGTCGCCCTCGCGAAATACGCGCGCTTCGCTCCTTCCGAACATCTTTTCGACTCGCTCGAACTGCTCTTTGACGCGAGCCTGTGCTTCCAGCCTCTGTACGAGGGCAGCCCGCTCGGCTGTTGCGCCGCCGAGCCGCTCGTCCAGCGCCCGAATCTCATCTTCCATGTCGGCCAGCCGCAGATTGCTGGCATCGACATCCTGTTCCAGACTTTGCATTTCATTCCGTGCGTTTTCGACATAGGTTACGAGCTCGGCCTCAAGTGCGTCATGACCGTCTGACATCGCTGGCAGAACGTCGGCCGCTCCGGCTATCTGTCGCAGTGGGTCTTCCCATTGCAGGATCAGCATTTCGACACTCAGATCTTTGTTGCGGACCGCAAGAACCACGTTCGCCAGGTAGATAGCGTGCTTGGCCTCGTAATTCGCCTGCTGGGCAAGGCTTCGCGGGTAGTCCGTGTCGTAACGGTTTTCCTCGAGCTCGCGTTCCGCATCTGAGAGTAGCTGTTTGGCTTTGTTCAAGGTAAAGGGTGCGTGGCGGCCGACTCTGCTCTTGTCGGCCTGTGCCAGCAGTTGGCGCGTTTGAGTCAGATACGCTGCCTTGATCGCAATCAGCTCGGCGTCACGGTACAGGCTGGTCGCCAAAATGTCCTTCTTCTTGGCGAGCTTCAAATTTCCGCTTTCGAGATAGCGGATCGCCGAGCCGAATTCGCGCTGGGCTTTTTGCCAGACCTCTGGTGAGAGCTTGGGCGCTTTCGCGTTGGCGGCATCCTGGCGGCTTTTCAAAACCTGCGACAGTACCGTCTTCGCCAAATCCGATGCCCGCTTTGCCGCGCCGAACTGGCTGGCTGCCGCCGCGGTCTTGTCGCGGAGATATTGGACGCTGCGGCCGCGGGCCAGGCCGGCTTCAGCCAACTGGTAGGCCTTGGCCCCTCTCTCGTAGCTCTTCGGCGCGAGGAGCTTGGCGTTGACCGCGTCAGCTTCGGCCAAAGCGGCATCGGCGTTCTTGAAAAATGTGCTTCGTAGCTCATCCTGCGACAGGGAGCTGCCGGTGGTGAGCAGAAATGCTGCGACCACGAGCAATCTGACAAAACTGGAATTGGCGGCCATTCTGTAGTTCCAAATTGAGTTTAAGAAAAGTTGCAAACACAATCAGTGCAACGTGTAACTAGCCCAATGTTACATATCCTGCAACCCCGATTCTGTGGAGTGCATCTCTTTATATACATAACACGCGGAGCCTCGATCGCGGATTTTACGCCTGCGCCGGGATCTCTGCGAGCCCCCGCAGAGAGCCATTCCTGAGTTCCCTGGGGCAAATCCGCGAAATTGCCCGCCAGCCGGCCGATCCGGGACCCGATCTACCCAAAAACAGTGACTTAAGACGACACCTCGCGATGCCGAAAACTGCCCGATGACGAGACCGTGTGACCTTCATCACAGCTCTGGCGATTGCATCGGCAAACAATACATTTGGCCTGGAATTTGTGCTTTGGCTCACAGATCAAAACGGAACCGATGCGTAGTCTGAGCCAATGTCTGCAAAGTACTACACACAGTTTCGATTGACAGACGCGTACTACCGCGGTGGTAACGAGTT
>CAYLSX010000189.1:0-3806 GCA_964386685.1 uncultured Woeseiaceae bacterium
AGTGGGTTGTATTGATGGTTTTGTTCAGTCAACCCGGCCAGGAACTTGCTTATGCGCGTATGGAAGACCTCGTCTTCGAGGAAAGCGCGGGAGCACTGCATTAACGATATTTCTTGACACTGAGAACTCAAGCATGTAATTGAACCGCGGCACTGTCCGCGGTTTTTCGTTTTGGAAAGGAACAGTATTCAGGGATGTCCAAAAATCTTGTCATAGTTGAGTCGCCTGCCAAGGCAAAGACGATCGAAAAATATCTTGGCAAAGACTTCGACGTCATGGCCTCGTATGGCCATGTTCGAGACCTTGTGCCTAAAGAAGGCGCGGTGGACCCGAACGACGGCTTTGCGATGAAGTATCAAGTAATCGAGCGAAACGAAAAACATGTCAACGCAATCGTCAAGGCGCTGAAAAAGGCGGATGCCCTGTATCTCGCGACTGATCCCGATAGAGAGGGAGAAGCCATATCCTGGCACCTCATCGAGCTTCTTAAGGAAAAGAACGCGCTGAACGACAAACCCGTTCATAGAGTCGTGTTTCACGAAATAACGAAGAACGCGATTCTTCACGCAATCCAGAACCCGCGTGAAATATCCGGTGAGCTGGTTGCCGCTCAACAGGCTCGCCGGGCTCTCGACTATCTGGTCGGCTTCAATCTGTCGCCGTTGCTGTGGAAAAAAGTTCAGCGCGGACTCTCCGCCGGCCGTGTGCAGAGCCCTGCATTGCGCATGATCGTCGAGAGAGAACTTGAAATCGAAGCCTTCGAAACACGTGAGTATTGGTCGATTGAGGCTGATGTCAGCAAGGGCGGCGAGCCTTTCGTATCACGCCTCGTTCGATATCGCGGCGAGAAGGTCGAACAATTCAGCTTCGAGAAAGAGGAAGCGGCGCGAGAAGTCGAAAAAACCATCCTCGATGCCGCGGATGGCAAGCTGACGACGGTCGGCGTCGAGAAAAAACAACGCAAGCGCAATCCGGCAGCGCCTTTCACAACGTCCACTCTGCAACAGGAAGCATCTCGAAAGCTCGGCTTCAATACACAGTGGACGATGCGTGTGGCTCAAAAACTTTATGAAGGAATTGAGCTGCCGGACGAAGGCAACGTGGGCCTGATCAGTTATATGCGAACGGATTCCGTGACTCTGGCCGACGTCGCCGTGGAAGAAATGCGCGAGGTGATCGCTGAGCGTTATGGGCCCGAAAACGTTCCAGACAGCCCCCGCGTATTCAAGACAAAGTCCAAGAATGCGCAGGAGGCGCACGAAGCTATACGACCGACATCTGTTACTCGATCGCCTGAATCTCTCGAGGGAAAGCTCGACGAAGAGCAGCTCAAGCTATACACACTCATCTGGCAACGCACGATGGCATCGCAGATGGTCCCGGCTGTTTTTGACACAGTCGCACTCGAACTTGCCGCCGGCCCCGATAGCGACGACGGCCACCGCTTCCGAGCCAATGGATCGGTCCTCGTAGAACCGGGTTTCATGGCCGTTTATTACGAGGGCAAGGATGACGGCAGTAACGACGATGGCGATCGCTTGCTACCCGACGTGGCCGTGGACGACATCATCAGTCTCGACTTGTTACGCCCGGAACAGCATTTTACGGAGCCCCCGCCCCGATTCACTGAAGCAAGCCTGGTCAAGACGCTTGAAGAATACGGAATCGGCAGGCCGTCAACGTACGCAAGCATTATCGTGACTTTGAAAAATCGTGAGTATGTCGAGATGGACGGTAAACGATTTATTCCGACGGATATCGGCCGCATCGTAAACGGCTTCCTGACCGAGCATTTTACGCAATACGTCGACTATGACTTTACCGCCAGACTGGAAGACGACCTCGACGCGATTTCCCTCGGCGAGAAAAGCATGGTGCCGCTACTCGAGGAATTTTGGAAACCGTTTTCCGATCTTGTCATTGACAAAGAGCAAAGCGTCACACGCGAACAGGTCGCTCAGGCGCGTGACCTTGGCGTCGATCCGAAATCCGGTAAGCCGATGACCGTTCGCATGGGGCGCTATGGCCCGTTCGTTCAGATCGGCACGAAAGACGATGAGGAAAAACCGAAATTCGCGGGCCTGCGTCCCGGCCAGAAAATGAACGACATCACTCAGGAAGATGCGCTGGAGCTATTCAAACTTCCGCGCGACCTCGGCGAGACTCCGGACGGTTTGCCAGTGTCGGCAAGTGTCGGCCGTTTTGGCCCCTACGTGCGTTACGGCGATAAATACGTTTCGATTCGCGGTGACGACGATCCGTATACCATCCTGCTGCCACGCGCCCTCGAATTGATCGAAGCCAAGAAGATAGAGGACGCCGCCCGCATCATTCAGGATTTCGAAGAAGAGGGCATTCAGGTATTGAACGGTCGTTACGGCCCATACGTAACGGACAAGAAGAAAAATGCCCGCGTACCGAAAGGCCGTGAGCCGCAATCCTTAACGCTGGAAGAATGCAAGGAATTGATTGCCAACGCACCGGTTCGTGGTCGCCGAGGCAAGAAAAAGAAAACAACCGCAAAAGACGCCGCTGCCAAGAAGACCAGCAAGAAGAAATCAGCAAAAAAGAAAGCCAAGAAAAAGAAGACAAAGAAAAAAGTTAAAAAGAAAACCGACAGCGAGAAATCCGAGTAGGCTAGGCCGGTATGGCCCTGTCTTTCCCCATCCAGCGCGGCGGCAGGATATTGCGGTCCGGCGGTGTCGTTGCTTATCCCACGGAAGGAGTCTTCGGACTCGGTTGTATTCCGGATGACGCCGATGCCGTGATACGAATCTTGTCTATCAAGAGACGAAGCCCGGCTCTGGGGCTCGTACTAATCGCGTCGAGTATCGAGCAACTGGACGGCTGGGCCGAAGTCCCTGATGGAGTCAGACTCGAATCAAGCCTGGACAGACCCGTTACCTGGATTGTGCCTGCAACGACAAGCGTTCCTTACTGGATCAAAGGCGAACATCAGGGTCTTGCCGTGCGGATCACGAGTCACCCGGTAGCCAGCGCCCTTTGCGATGCCGCCGATTCGCCGCTGGTATCTACAAGTGCCAATGTCGCCGGGAGTCCGCCAGCCAGAAGCCCTTTCGTCCTTCGCCGCCGCTTTCGCGGTCTAGTAGACTACATCGTGCCGGGGCCTTGCGGTCCCGCGGCCGGGGCTTCCGAAATTCGCGATCTGAGCAGCGGCATGGTGATAAGAGCGGGTAATGCATGAGCGACTTTGATACATCAATTGGGGAAGTCGGCGAGTACCTCCGGTCTCTGCAACAGCGCATTGTTAGTGCGCTCGAGGACGTGGATGGCAAAGAGAAATTTCGGAGTGATGACTGGGAGCGCGAAGCCGGCGGCGGGGGCTTAAGTCGTATACTCGCCGACGGTGCAGTATTCGAACAGGCGGGTGTCGGTTACTCCCACGTGTTCGGCACCGAGATGCCTCCATCGGCAACGAAGTCACGCCCCGAACTTGCCGGCAGGGGATTTCAGGCCATGGGTGTGTCCCTGGTATTACACCCGAAGAATCCGTACGTCCCCACCACGCACGCCAACTTCCGTTTCTTTTGTGCCGAAGCTGACGATGGCGAGCCTGTCTGGTGGTTCGGCGGCGGATTCGATCTAACGCCCTACTATCCATTTCTCGAAGATGTTTTGAACTGGCATCGAATGGCGCGAGATGCCTGCAGTGAATTCGGTGATGAGGTCTACTATAAATACAAGAAATGGTGCGATGAGTATTTTTTCCTGAAGCACAGAAACGAGACGCGTGGCGTCGGCGGTCTGTTCTTCGACGATCTGAACAATTGGAAATTCGATCGATG
>CAYLSX010000190.1:0-3773 GCA_964386685.1 uncultured Woeseiaceae bacterium
GTGTCGGGAAAGGCTTTGACGAGGCGTTCGACGAGTGGTGGTGAGATACCGACGTGAGCGATTGGCGGAATGTGGTAGAGATAAATCCGAAGGTCGTTGCTGCCGACGCGTTCGATGACTTCGGCGAAACTCGCATACAGACCATCGTCGCTGACATCTTTGTAGTAGAAAGGCGGCAGCATCAGAGTGCCGGCGCATCCGAGCTTGACGGCATGTGACGTTAGTTTGACCGTGTCGGTCAGCGCGCAATGCCCGGTTCCGGCCAGGATGCGCGTCGTGTCGATACCCGCATCGATGAGATAGTCGAGTACTGAAATTTTTTCTTCGACCGAAAGAGAGTTCGCCTCGCTGTTGGTACCGAACACGGCAAGGCCGACGTTTTGCGACAACAGCCAGCGGCAGTGATTTATGTGTCGCTCGGGATCGGGGCTGAGGTCCTCCCTGAAGGGAGTGACGACCGGTGCTAACACACCCGAAAGTCGATCAGGCTCCGTCATCAATTTCGAATTCTGATGACGGTGAGGCCAGCGAGGCCTTGCGGCGTATTATGCGATATGCCGCCCAGATAGATGGTGTCTGGTTCGAGGCCGAACCAGCTTACGTCCACGTTCTCGGTGGTCCCCGCATTAACGAAGCCCGGTCCTGAGGCTGTCATATTGCCTTGATCGTCGACCAGGCCGAATGACCAACCGAGCAAAGTGAAGTTGGCACCGGGCCCACCTGCGACGTTGTCGGTTGCGAAGCCATGGATCAGAACAAGGTATTGCCCTCCTGCGGGGAAGACAATGTTGAATTCCTCACTGGAAGTCGGCCCACCGCTCTCGCCGAGCTTGGTGCACTCAGACTCCTTGATAAATGTTGGGTCGGCGACGATGCAATAGTAGACGTACATGTCGAGATCATCGTTGCCATCTGTCAATTCGTCGAACAGCGCGAAACGCAGATAAGCCTGATTTGCCGGCACGTCAATCAGGCGCGTGGCAACCACGCCGTTTGTGCTGCGGAATGTGAATCTCTTTGTCGTGTCTTCATCAACGAATCCAGAAATGACGAGTGGCTTGCGAAGGCCATGAACGCCAGGCGTGTATGAACCGGTGTAACCGAAGTCGACCGGGAAACTGATATCGCCCGTGCCACCGAAAGAGCTAACCTCGACAGGTGCCGTTAGCGCAACTGGCTGAACGCCAAGGACACTCCGCACATCATGATTGCTGCTGGACCAGGTGAGGCTTCCGAAGCGCCACAGGTCGAGTGGCCCGCTGACATAGGTAAACGTGACATCAAAGGTCGCAGATTGTCCCGGGCCGATCGTCAAGTTTGTCGGGACGACGGCGACGGTCATCTCGGGTGGTGCGACGACATTGGCCACATAGGTCTCTGCCTCGTCGCCGACATTCGTGACGCGGCGGGTGATGGTCTGGTTATTTGCCAGCCTCGCAACCGTGATGGACGGCTGATTGAGATCCTCAGCGTCGAATGACAGGCCACCTGCGCTTAGTGCATCACAGCGCGCCTGGTCCACGGCAGGTGACGCGGTGCCGCAGGCGAAAGCATCGTACTCGTCATCCGTTACGTCGTATATAAGCCCGGGGTCGTTCGCCTTGTTCGGGACAATATGGCCGGCGCCGAAATCGAAGGGGTTGGCGGGTGTTGCACCGTCCTGTTGGTTGATGTCCTGGCGGGCCGTCGTCATCAGCGCTGACTTTATTGCAGCAGGGCTCCAGTCCGGGTGTGCCTGACGAAGTAATGCGGCAACGCCGGCGACATGCGGTGTGGCCATCGATGTGCCGGTGATATAGGCGAAGTTTTCACCGGCGACGGAGTTCGCGGCGTCGGGAGTGAAGCCGGCCAGAATATTTATTCCGGGCGCTGTGACATCAGGTTTGAGAATATCCTGAACAGGTGCGGGCCCACGCGCAGAGAACGCGCCCATGATGTTGCCGGTCTCGTCTTCGCTGAGGAAGAAGCCTTTGTCGAGAACGAGATTCACAATCTGATCCGCGTCTATCTCATCGAGTATCAGGTTACCGTCGGCCTGGCCGGTCATAAGCGCTGGGATATTGGGCACGCCCGATCGCAACGGGTCGGCTGTCATGACAAACGGATTGCCCGCGATATTGAAAACCACTACAGCGATAGCACCGGCGGTCTCGGCGTTATCGATCTTGGTGTGAAAACTGCAACCACCGCGTTGTATGAAGGCGATGTTGCCGGATATATCACTGTCGTTGACGAGTGGCTCGCAGGCGTCGAACGTCGTACCGGCGCTGCCGTCATCGAGAATATCGTCGTTATCGTCGACAAGAATGAGGCGGCCCTCGATCGGGTCATTGTCGATCAAGCGTGGCGTGAAGCTTGCTTCCTTAACTGCATATTTGCCGGCTACCGTCGGTGGCGAAAGTGCCTCGAGCGCTTCCTCGAACCTCTGGCCATCGCGGCTGGACGCCGCTGCTGTGATCACCCATGGCGCGCCGGCAGGGGATCCGATAGTCCCGAGGTTCGGTCCTTCGTTGCCGGCGGCGACGGCGGCGAGAATACCCGCTTTTGCTGCTGCCATCAGGGCGATTTCATCTGGTGCGATCGCCGTTCGCAGACTGCTGCCGACAGAATAGTTAATTATGTGTACGCCATCAGCGACCGCCATGTCGATCGCGTTTGTGAGGTCAGACGTGGCGCAGCTGGCGCGCAAATCACCCGGGCGCAGCCAGCATGCTTTATAAGCGGCAATTCTTGCTCTGGGCGCCATGCCTTGGACCGCGCCGAGGAGTGTGCCGAAAATGGAAGCATTGACGCGATGGCCTGCGACGGTTGTCGCCGTATGCGTGCCGTGACCGTCAGCGTCCCGCGGCGATTCAATTTCCCCGTTGTCGAAGCATTCCGCTGGATTGGCGCTGCCGCACCACATGGACCGTGCACCGTCTATGAAGTAACGCGCGCCAATTAGCTTGTTGTTACACGCGGTTTCCTCGAACCGTACGCCAGATTGACAGAT
Source organism: uncultured Woeseiaceae bacterium (assembly GCA_964386685.1). Classification (GTDB taxonomy): domain Bacteria; phylum Pseudomonadota; class Gammaproteobacteria; order Steroidobacterales; family Woeseiaceae; genus JACZWL01. The sequence goes on from CAYLSX010000190.1 coordinate 2,993, forward strand.
GCCGTTCCAGTTTTCCGGCGGGTCATAGAGAAGAATGTCGTCCTGTTCCTTATATACTTTGCAGAGCCAAAGCCCGAGCAACGTTTCGGCCAGCGCAGATCGACAGAAACCTGGACGATCGGCTTCACGCGTATCCTTGAGAGCCGGATGCTCCGGAGTTATACCACTGTCGATGACGGCAACTATGATGCCGTCACCGTCGAGTCCGGGTGTGCCACGCAAGCCGATAGTCGGTTCGAAGAGCCCGAGGAATTCCGGACTGTGGTTCGTGGCCAGTGGGCGTATCTCGTCTTCCCACACAGCCAGTACTTCGTCGAGATGCTCGACTTTGTGTGCCTGGGCCTCGGTCATGCGTGCAGCGAAACCGTTCAACGAGTAACGGTAGCTATAAATCTGTTCGATGTCGGATCCGACTTGCGAAAGAACCTTGTCCTGAAGCGCGCCGAGTTCTACCGTGTAGGACTGCACCGCTGCGTTGTTCCTATCAAAACTTGCCGGAGCCGCGTCCATGGTCTTGCGGGCGAGTGCGTTATCGAAACTTGCAAATTGCTCCGCGGCGGACGGGGTTCGTAGCTGCACGATATAGACCTTGCTTGGAGCGTTCGAGCCGTCTGTAGCGGCCAGGCGCACGCCTGAGGTGTTGCCTATTTCACGCAGGCGAGACTCATTATCCGTCCACGCCGCACCGGCAATGAGCAGGGTGCTGAGAATAAGTAGCCTGAATGAAGTCACGGAGAATCGGGCCCCCTGATTCTTTCTGTCGTTTGTAAAGAAACCAGTG
>CAYLSX010000191.1:0-3770 GCA_964386685.1 uncultured Woeseiaceae bacterium
TGTCTCACGCCACCAGACAGAGCAGCGCGCGCGAATATTCATGGTCGAGTCGACTGCAGCAAAATGCTGGTCGCAACACTCAGCCGATAACAATGTCGGTTCGAACCCGGTCGGGGCGCTCACCTCGGTATAATCGCGAGCGTTGAATTCCCGAATCAATCTGTCCTCGCTCATTACACGACCTCCTCGATCACCAGGTCGCGATAAAAGAACGCCTTGTCTTTACGGTGCAGACGCACAGCAATATCCCGTCTTTGACGCAAACGATCCGCCAGTGCCGGCGGGCAATGCCGTTGCACGACAACATTCCAGTAGACGAGGCGACAGCCGGGCGCGGACACACGAATGATCTCGTCCAGCATCGTTTTGTAGGACTCAGGCGAGACATACTCAAAGATATTGCTGAGGTTGCAACAATGCAGCACGTCGTCCGGGAGGTCGGAAATTACCTCTTCGACGGAAGCGCAATGCCATTCGAGGCTGTCGAGATTCTGGCGAATCCGATCGAAATTTTCCGGGCGCAGGGCATAAGGCAGCGCCGACACGAATCGCCCCGCAAGTATCCACTGCAAATAGGGGTTTCTTCGCGGTTCCATCTTGACCAGTGCGTTCGGAATTCGCCGTTGCAGGCTCTGTCCAACCGGCTCGTCGGCAAAACGAGTAAAAGTCGGATCGCGGCCGAGTCTCCCCAGACATGCATTGGCGAAAAGGACTTTGCAGAGCAATGCCCAACGACGGGTGTTCCATTCACGCTCATAAAAATCTTGCCGTTCCTGCATGGTCGACATCGCGAACAAGCGATCGATTTTTTTGCGGCCGTGTACGAGCGGCAATACGAATCGCCGGAAAAAGGAAAGAAAGTGTTCGAACTTGCCGCTGTAGGCGATGCCCAGTCGTATCAAGCGGCGTCGATCGTCCCAGAAGTGTCGTGTGTCATCTGAAAGATCGCCCCGACAACGCTGATACAGCTCGAATCGCCGCTTGCTGGGATTTTGTCCCAATAGCTCCAGGAACTCGGCATGCTTGAGATTGCGGTAAGCCGCCACACGAAGCTCGAGACAGGCGATCTGCGCCGGACTCAGGTCTGCGGCGATGACACGTTTTGCGCCGGCACCGACCAGCGCCAGTGTATTGTCGCCGGCCGAAGCCACCGACAGGCAGGTGTCCGCGGTATCGACCTGTAATGCCTCCAGCAGTACGTCCGCGTCCTCCCAGCACTGTGCGTATCGAATTTTTTCGAAATTGGCCTTTTCGGCGATCTCCGACCTGATGGCCATGGTGTGCTCCTCGGCGATGCAATGTGTGAGGCTCGAGGATCGCCTTGAGGCGGGCTATTTGCCTGATAGAGATGTGATTTTTAGGTCAGGAAAAGATGAGGTATCATCCTGACAATTTTCCCTTATTTATCAAGATGTTCTGGTATCTGTCAGACGGGCTAGAGCGGGTAGCAGCATCAGATCCGTGATGATCGCAACGGCCGTGGCAAAGCTGGTCAGCAGACCAAACCAGGCAATCGAGCGAATCTCCGCCATGCCGAGCACCAGAAAGCCCAGGGCGAGTATCACGCTAGTGATCAGCAAGGTGCCGCCCGACTTTCTGCATGAATCGCCTAGCGACTCGGACAGACTGACATCCGTTCGCCCAGCTGGAGGCCGAAGGATGTGTACGGTGTCGTCGACGACCAGGCCGAGAATGACGGTGGCGATCGTCGCTGTGGCAACATCGAGCGGGATGCCGGTGAGCCCCATCAAGCCGAGGGTCAGGAGAACCGGAAACAGATTGGCCGGAATAGCGAGTGCAACTCGACGCATCGAGCGCATGGCCAATCCAAGCAGAATTACGATCAGGGCAAGTGCCGTGGCAAAGCCCCTGATTTGCGACGAAACGATTTCATCGACGATGCGCGTGTAGAGCGGCGTATAACCTGTCGGCTTCAACTCCACTCCGTCGGGAAAATCGGCATATGCCTGAACGCGAACCATCAGGTCCTGAACTGTTCTTGCGGACATGACTTCAGTGCCGAAGGAAACTCTGAGCTGGGTGTCGCCTGCAATCATCGAACGAATCGTCACTGGCGAAAATCGGCGAATGCGGTCCAGCTTTATACCGAGTTCGCCGGCCGGCAGTGACGACGGTGCAGTGTCGTGCGCGATGCCCAATGCATCGAGCAAAGACCAGCTCCAGCCGATGCCGTCTTCCGACAGTACTTTCACCTGCCATGCCTGCACTGAATCGAGGACCTTGGGTGAAAGTACGCCTGCCGGTGCCGTGACGATGAAGTCCACTGGCACAAACGGCCCCATCGTGTCTTGAATGAACTGCGAATCCCGATGAATGACGTGGTCTTTCTTCAGGTAACCGTAAGAATCGGTATCGACAACAACCTGGGTCACGCCGAACAGGAACAAAGCAGCTGCGACCACGAAAGCGCTTATCGTTCGCCCGGGATGTCTGAGCCCTACTCGGCTCAGGCGCACTGCAATCCAGTCGGCACGACCCTCGTCCGCTTTGGGCTCGCTTGCTTGCCACGACAGCGCGGCCGTAAGCAACACAAAAGACGCGACGAAAGCACAAAGCATGCCGATTGCGCCAAATAAACCCAGCTGCCGTACGATCGGCAGGCTCGATGTCGTCAGGGCAAGGAATCCCGCCGCCGTCGTCACCGAAGTTATGAAACACGGCGGCAGCATGCTCGCCAGTGCGCCGATAATGCGCTCGGCGTGCGGCAAGTCTTTCGATTCTGCTGCGACAGCTCGTAACAGGTGCACGCTGTCTGCAATACCGATGACGAGAACCAGGGTCGGCAGTGCCATCGTCACCATGTTCAGTTGCCGATCGAGGGCGACATAGATGCCCATCGTCCAGATGATCGCGACACCGACTGCCAACATTGTCACGGCTACCGGCAACGGTTTGCGGAAGAATATCCACAACAACAGGATCATGAGTGCGTGCGCACTGATGATCAGCGTCGTGGCACCGACTGTCGATTCCTCATTCAGCGCATCGTAGATAACGCCATATCCCGCCAGGTGATACGGCAGATCGAAGTCCGCGAAAGTGGCCTTGATATCTTCGAGTATGCGATGGCGTTGCGCTTCGATATCCGTGCCGGCCATCATTTGCACGATGAGGACGGTAGTTCTGCCGTCCTCGCTTAGCAAGCGATCGCGGGCATCGCGAAGTGAAAGAGGTACAGTGACTCTCGAAGAAACCGTAGCAACGCCGTCGATGTCGAACAGGCTGTCGGTCAACTCTTCGAGTAGCTGATCGCCGTCTTCGTGATCGAATCCTGCATCGCGAGTAACTGCGGCGATGACCACTTCGTCATTACCGTACTGTGCTTGAAATTCCCGATATTGAATGAGTTCGGGGTCATCCTCCGGATACCAGATCTCGAGGGTGTTGGATACTGTGAGCGCCTTGAGCTGCATGCCGGCAATTCCTGCCAGCGCGATACAGATCGCCGCGAGCAGAAATCGCCAATGCCAGATAAATTCAGCAGTATTACGCCAAAATTTCTTCACGCAGCGCATTCCGTCGATTCGAGACGTCGAATTTGGCCGGTCGCGCCATTCAATTCAACCCAATCGCCGTCCTGCAGCCAGCGACAAGCGTTTTCCACGCCGACCACTGCGGGCAGGCCCAGCTCTCTGGCGACGATTGCTGAATGAGACAGCAAGCTCCCTCGCTCCATGATGACGCCTTTTACCAACGGAAAAATAGTTACCCAGCCGGGATCCGTGCGTTCAGCGACCAGAATATCACCG
>CAYLSX010000192.1:0-3740 GCA_964386685.1 uncultured Woeseiaceae bacterium
CTGCGATCGTCCCTGGTGAGTATCGCGGCAATCGTTACATTCGCCATTACATTGCCTGCCGTGAGAAACATGTCCACAATCAGGTCGATCGAGATAAGAATGCCAATACCTTCGACTGGCAAACCCAGGGAAATATAAACCGGTGCGATGACCAACAACCCACCGCTCGGAATTCCCGGCGTATAGAAGCTAAGAAACCCGATCGCCAATGCAATAACCAGCAGCTCGGTCGGCCCCAATTCAATTCCGTATAACATCGCGATGAAATATGTGCCAACCGTTCGACCGATCGGCGACACGAAATGGAACACCGATACTGCCACCGGCAGCACCAGCGCCGTCACCTTGGCTGAGATTCCCAGATTTTCGGTCGCCGCAAATGTTGCCGGCAAGGATGCGAGAGACGATCGAGTGGTGAAACCGATCACCTGAACAGACGCAACGGCGCGAGCGAACGCGCCTAACGGCACCCGGCCAATCACTACCGCTATTGGGTAGAGCAACAACATCATGAGCGCAACCAGGCCGCAGGCAATGACGATATACGAGCCAAGTACTGTCACTGCAGACATACCCATTCGTGCGGCCAGCGGAAATACCAGCGCAAATACGCCTATTGGCGCGAGTGACAATATCCAGCGGATCAGAACGAACATTGCATCCTTGACGGCCATGAAGAAGCGCAGAACGGTGCCCCTCGCGTCCGCTGCAATTTGCAACAGCGCAACTGAAAACAGAATAGTAAAAATTATTAACGGCAACATTGCAGTGTCGACCGCCGCCTTCAATGGGTTGGTCGGGATTAGGTTTACCAGCCAATCGCTAAACGGTGGGAGCTCCGCGGCCGCCGCGCCGACGGAATCCGTGCTTTCGAGCAGTGCTGCGGCCATTGCCGGATCGATATTCACAAAAGAGAGCAGCGGCGGCGCAAGAATTGCAGTGTAGAGGCAGGCGCCGCCAACCATGACCACAAAAAGCCCGATAGTCTTACCGCCAAGTTGGGCAACCAACCCACTCTCGTGCTCACTCACGATGGATGTGACTAACAACGAGACGATAAGTGGCACTATCGTCATGCGAATGGCGTTGACCCACATCTTGCCAATCGGCTCAATAATTCCTGGCAGTGACGCAAGCGTCTGACCATCGCCCAGCGAGTGCAGTATGCCGGCCACTAGTCCCAGCGCAAGTCCCAGCAATATGCGCGTTGAAAGACTCATGCAGAACGGTTCATAGTATTTGTCCTCTCAGGTGATTAGGAAATACGCTAAGATTTCTCTATCCGGGTCGATAACACCGGTGAAGGGAGAAGTTCTCCATGATCGAAATCCTGCCAAGTGACAGCGGCGTCGGTGCCGAGGTACGGGGCGTTGACCTTGGCAAGGGCCTTGATGACGGCACCTTTGCCGAGATCCGCGATGCCTGGCACGAACATCTGGTCTTGCTGTTCCGGCGGCAAACCATTGACGACGAATCCCTGGTCGATATCGGGCGGCATTTCGGCACGCTCGAACAATCGCCGCGGAGCGAGGTCAGCGGCGAATTCGGCGGCTATGAGCCGTCGATGCCGGAAGTTACGATCATTTCCAATATCGAAGTGGACGGCCAGCCGATTGGTAGCCTGGGTGCAGGCGAGGCTGACTGGCATGCCGACATGACTTTTACCGAACGGCCTCCCTCGGCCTGCTTGTTGTACGCACTCGAGCTGCCGCCATCGGGCGGCAATACCATGTTCACCAGTATGTACCGGGCCTATGAAACTCTCGACCCGGAACTCCAACAGCGGATCGAGGGCCGCCGCGCGATTCATGACTTTTCGATGACCAGCGCCGGCGATCTCAGAAAGGGCATGGAAAAGGTCACAGATGTTCGCCAAACGCCGGGGGCGCACCAACCACTTGTCGTCACGCATCCCGACACCGGGCGCCGCGCGCTCCTCCTCGGCCGGCGCCGCAACAGCTATATCGTTGGTCTCTCGGTGCCCGAAAGCGAGGCGCTGCTGGATGAACTCTGGGCCCATGCCTGCAGCGGGGAAGTCTTCGAGCTGGTTTGGCAGCTCGGTGACTTGGTGATCTGGGACAACCGTTGCCTCATGCATCGACGCGACCCCTTCGACGGCACGCAGCGGCGGCTCCTCCATCGCACCCAGGTGGTGGGCGAAATTCCCGCCTGACGCGGCCGGCCTCACGTCTTGTCAAGACCGGCCGAGGCCCGCATAGCGCCGACGCCCCGGTGAATGAAGGTATTGGCGTGCTCATACAGCACGCGAAACCCCTCTTCAACGCGGCGCGCCACGGTCTCCGGGTTGACCAGAATGCCGGCGCACCTGTTGGCATCCAGGATGGACTTACGGGCGCGCTGGATCTGAGCCTCGACTTCCGGGTGGTCAAACTCGCCGGCGTGCCCCATGTCCTGGGAGAGATCGCTCGGGCCGATGAAATAGACATCGATACCCTCGACCGCCAAAAGCTCCGGCAGGTTGTCGATCGCCCTGACCGACTCCACTTGCGCCAGGAAAATGACATCTTCGTAATCGCGCCAACGGGTATAGCGGATGGTTTCGACGACCGTGTTAGCGGTCTCGGCGTCGTCCACATGGGGCACCATCAGTCCGTCGATTCCGCGTTCCAGGTATCGAGTCATCAGCGCGCTGTCCGCCGTCATCGGCCGGACGATTGCCGCCATCCCCGTTAGCCGGGCGGCCCGCGCGAGTTCCTCCACTCGCTCGAAACCCGAACTGCCGTGCTCGCAGTCGATGAAGAGGGCGTCAACCCCGCTTCGGCCCAGGAATTCGACCAGGCCGGGGCTCGGATAATCCGGATTGATCAAATCGACGACCGCGCCTGCGGCGATCCGCTCCTTGGCTCGTGTTCGCATGATTGCTCCTGTGTTCGTCTACAGCGTTGTGCGCCAGCCATGCGGGTCGGGCGCGATCCCCATTACCAGGTCGAAATAGGCGCGCTGCAGCTTTTTCGTTACTGGACCGATCGTGCCGTCGCCAACCGGAATTCCGTCGAATTCGATGATGGGTGTGATCTCCCACAAGGTGCCGCAAAAGAACGCCTCTTCGGCATCATACAATTCGCTGCGATCGATCTCGCGTTCGACGCAGGCCAATTCCAGATCATCACGTAGCAGATCGATCAACGTGGCACGCGTGATGCTTTCGAGAATATTGCTGGTTACCGACGGGGTCGTTGGCATACCGCCGCGCACTATGAAGATGCACATCCCCGGGCCTTCGGAAACCTGGCCTCTCGCATTTAGCATCAAAGCCGTATCGTAGCCATCGACTTTCGCCTGAATAGCAGCAAACCGTGAATTGTTGTAGTTCGCGTTCGCCTTTACCCGGGACGGCATGGCGAGATCCGACGAGCGCTGCCAGGAACTGACCTGCACACGGCATCCACTGTGGACGTGCTCCGGCGTGCCGCGCGGAATAGCGACGATGAACGAGTCGACCGGGCCCTGGGCAGCAGATTCACCCGTGCCGTCCACGTACACGGTGGGTCGTATGTGTACCGATTCACGAAATCTGTTGCGCCGAATCAATTCATCTAACGGCGCGGCAAATTCATCGGCGGTGAAGATACGGTCGAACCGCATCATTTTCTGGGAATACTCCAGCCGCCGCAGGTGATCGGCGACACGAAACAGGTGCATGCGTTCATCGGCGTCCGACCAATAGCCGCGAATGCCCTCGAAGACGCCGGCGCCGTATTTGACGGCGGGAGAATAGA
>CAYLSX010000193.1:0-3735 GCA_964386685.1 uncultured Woeseiaceae bacterium
GAAGCGAACTCTTTGGGGAGAGTGTGATGCGGAAAGCAGCCAATTTCCTGATACCTATATCTCTGATCACGTTGTACTACGCGTTCTGGGCAGGGCTGATGACTTTTCTGCTGACGACATTCCCGGTACTCGTGGACTTTTTTCCGATCGGCGGCGTCGGCCAGTTGGGAGAGGTTAGCGAATCATTCGAGCCGGTTTATTCGAGTCTCGAGGATACGGTGCTGGCGCCGGAGGCGGCGATCAAGCTGGGCTTCGCGATGCTTGGCGCAGGAATACTGATTGTTCCCGTGTCGTGGGTGTATTTCATCACGAGTCGCGGCAAGAACATCGATCAGTCATTTGTGCAGACGATCATTATCATGCCGATCGTCGTAACCGGCATATCGATGATCGTCATGAACAGCATTGCGCTTGCGTTCAGCCTGGCCGGTATCGTTGCGGCGGTGCGTTTTCGATTCACGCTCGATCAGCCGTCACACGCCATGTACATCTTTTGCGCGATCAGCATCGGACTCGGCTCGGGGATCGGCGCACTCACCGTTGCGATGGTCATATCGATGGCATTTGTTTACGCCAACATGGTCATCTGGAAACTGGAGTACGGCAAGGTGTTGTCCGGCACATTCTTCTCCATGTTGACCAGGCGAAGTCGAGCCGAGGAAGACTATTAAACGCCCGGTGGTTTCGCTAAAGGCAAATCTCGCTCGGCTACCGACGGCAGCGTTGCTGAGCTTGATTGCGGCCTGTTCGCTGGCGGACGAGTCGATGCCGCACGCAGGTCTGGGCGATTTTGTGCTCGACGCCGATTCCCTGCAACAGTGGAAGCTGCCCAAGATACTCAAGGAAATTTCCGGCCTTGCACTCACTCCCGACGAGCGCTTGTTCGCCGTTAATGACGAACAAGCGGTTATCTACGAGCTTGATTATCAGGAAGGTCGGATCAAGAAGACATTTGCTCTGGGTCGGCCGGTGCCGCGCGATGACTTCGAGGGTATCGCGTATCTCGACGGTGTCATTTATCTGGTGACCAGCGGCGGCCTTATCTATGTGACGACGGAAGGCGACGACGGTGAGCGCGTAGACTTCGAGATTTACCGGACCGGTCTCGGCAGATATTGCGAAATCGAAGGGCTCGCGGAAAACGTTGAATCCAACACTCTCCTGATGGCCTGTAAGAAGGCGAGGAAAAAGAAATACGGCGGCAGATTTTCCATTTTCTCCTGGTCAACGACGGATCACAGAGTGCTGCACGATTTGGAAATCATGATCCCCGAGGACGAGATTGCCGACAGGATCGGCAAGAAACATGTGCGACCGTCAGCAATCGTTATTCATCCCGAAACGTCGGACATATATGGAGTTGCCGGCCCGCAGCGGGCAATATTTCAATTGACGCCGACCGGTGAGCTGATTGACGCTATAATTCTGCCGTTGGCAGATCGTCATCGACAGCCAGAGGGGATCGAGATTACCAGGGACGGCAAACTGCTGATTGCTGATGAGGGTGGAGACAAGAAAGCAAGACTCGGCGTTTACTCGCCGGGCAATAATAAAACCACGGACCAACAAGAATGAGTAGCGAGACGTATATAAGCGGAACCTCGGGTCGCAGCCTTGTCATTGTGCACGGCCGCGACTTCAAGCCCGCCGGCGACGTATTGCTGGAGCTGATCGATACTGCGCTCGTCGCCGGGATGGAACGGGACCATCCGAATCTGCTGCCCCAATATCGCGGCCTGACCAAGGAACTTGCCTATTTCGGTGACCTTTCCAACGCCTATCTGCTCAGCAAAGGCGGCAAGTACGATGAGCAGCTGGACATCGGCGACCGGCGTAATGCCTTTAATCTGCTCAAGCAGATAGACAAGCGCAAGAAGTTCAGCAGTCAGCGCTATGACAATTTGCCGGGCAAATCCGCGATCGCTGAATTTGCCGCCGATATCGCAACGCCAGTCCTTGGAGCCGTGGGGCTCGCGAGCACGTTGATCAGTAGAATGGCCAAGGATCTCGGCGAGTATTGGAACGCGAAGAGTGACTTTGCGGCACAGGTTCGTGAGCGTGTAAGAGAACCTTTGTGTGCGGCTCTGGACAGGGACGAGAAAGTCATGCTGGTTTCACACGGCGTGGGCTGCATCATGGCTTATGATGTTCTTTGGCAGTTATCACACGACCCGGAGTTTTCAGAGAAATATTCAGATAAGAAGATCGATGCCTGGCTGACGCTCGGTGCACCGCTCGGTGACTCTGTGATCGCGAAGAAATTGCTGGGTGCCAAAGACAAGAGCGGAAATCGCTATCCAACGAACATCGTGTCATGGCATAACGTCTCGGCAGAGGATGACTATTGTTGCCACGACAACACGCTCGCCAACGACTTCAAGGCAATGTTGAAAGACAAAATGGTGAGCTGCATCCGCGACTACCAGATCTACAATCTGGCGGTGCGCTACGGCAAGTCGAACCCACACAGCTCAGTGGGATACTACATACATCCGCGCGTGGGGCAGCTCATTGTCGACTGGCTGAATCAGGACGGCGAACTTACGAACACTTCTTGATGAATCGCCTCTGGACAGTCTTCGGCGTCGTAATATCTTTGTAGAAGCCGTCGACCATTTTCATCGTACCCTTGATCGATCGATCTTCGTAGCCGTCGAGATCTGTTACGACTGTGGTGAGGTTGTCCTTGTTGTCCAGGAACATTTTGAACGTTGCATCGAGATGCGAATTATTTGCGCATCGGCCGCGGTAGATGCGGTTTTTCACGCTCTTGATCTTGAACTTCGGGTTGGGAGACGCATACGGCGCGTTGATGAGGCCGGCATGATCGAAGTCGTAGGGAATCGTGACGATTGGTGCGCTGTCTTTTTGGTAGAGGACGGCATTGTGGCAGCAATCGGAACCCTTCGGTCCAAGTACCAAAGAGTAATCCGTGTTGGCAATGAAGTACTCATAAACATTGACGAGATTGGTGTGAGCCGGATCCAGTGCGCTGTACTTCGTCTTCGGCATCTTCAATCGATCCATGCCGAGCCGGTCGGCAATATGATTTTTCTCCTCGATGAAGAACGCATAGCTCTCGCGTGTCTTGCCCTTTCTGTCGGTATCGATATAGGTGACACGGAGCAGCCGGGCGTTGAAGCTTAGGTCAGTCAGCACATTGAGAAATTTGTAAGCCAGGTATTCCTTGAGCAGGTACTGCTGATAGGCCTTCTTACCGCTCTGGCAATCCGTAACCAGCTTGATGGTGTTCTGCCCGGAAAATAGCGTGCCCTCAACCTGACTTTTTCTGAAATTCACGCGTAATGGAGCAAAGTTGCATGTTTCGCGCTTGCGTCTGAACTTGCCGCGGACCCGAAGCTTTATGTCTAATGTAGTTTCTGTTCCGTCCGCATTCGAATACTTGAAAATCGCCGGAAACTCGTCGACTTCGTCCCTGTTGCGCATCACCGTATTCAACGGACCTTCGATGGTTACAGCGAGTGTCGAATCGTCGTCAAATAAGGGTCGCTGAACAGAGCCTGAATCGTCGGGATTCGCGATTGCGTTCAGGCTAATCGAAAGGAACATCGTTGCGGCGCAACATGTCCAATAAGTATGCCGGTTAATTTTTTTCATGGTTTTATCGGCTCGTTACTTGTTGTGCGATGAAGTGTAGCATGTGGCAAGCACACATTTGGAGTCCGCTTTGACAGCAAATAATAAAATGCGGGGCCTGATCTCTGCAATCGCATT
>CAYLSX010000194.1:0-3728 GCA_964386685.1 uncultured Woeseiaceae bacterium
TGATTCACCATTTCCACTGCATCGTTCAGCGAGAGTTTGCGGATGTCGAGAACTTCGGTCTCGTCGAACTCGGGCTCGCCTTCGCTCAAGTCTTCTGCAATGAATACGAAGCCCTCTTCATCTGTTATCGAGTTACTCAGGTAAAGGTGCATGATCTCGGTCCATGTTGCCGCCGTTAGCCCGGTTTCCTCTTGCAACTCTCGTTTGGCAGCGGCTAATGGTGTCTCGTCGCCGGTGGCGCCACCCATCGGCACTTCCCAGGAATATGCACCCAGCGTGTAGCGGTCCTGTCCGACAAGCCAGGTATTTCTGTCTTTGTCGAGCGGGACGATGGCAATTGCCTTGTTCTTGAAGTGAACGTGTCCATATTGATTTTCGCCGCCTCCCGGATTCTGTACCCGATCTTCTCGCACCGTGATCCAGGGATTGTCGTACACGATTTTTGAATCGAGTTTCTTCCAGCTCATTGTGAGGCGCCGGCAGCTTCTGTCTCGACGAGAAGTTTGAAGCGACTCAGATCCGCCTCGACGCGAGCACGTATTGATCTTGCTACGAACAGGGACAGGATTTTCATGATGCCCTTGAAGTTCATATGGGAATAAGAAATGAATCGAGTCGTGTTGTCGTCGATTTCCTCAAAATGATTGACGATCAACGATGTCGCCCAGTCATTGTCGTAAGTACCTGCCATGAAATGGGGTTTGCGCCTTTCGGTGACAGTCTCGGTCATTGTGACTTTTTTTCCATTCTCGTTGTAGACGAGCTCAGAGACGGCGCCAGGCTGCCTGGGATCGCCCGCCACGTGAGTAAATGATTCCAGAGTTGGCTGCCACCGCGAAAGCTTGTTCGGATTGTCGAATATCGCCCAGACCAGCTCACGTCCGGCCCTAATCTCTGTCTCGAATTTCATTTTCATGGTTTATCCGCGACAATTCGCGCAGATTAGATAATAACCTACACGGCTAACGCCTTTCCCTTGGGGCAGCTGTTGCCCAGATAATTTTATGGCACCGAAACCAGCCAAGCTGACTGAAGGGTCGGTAGGCAAACACCTGGTCGATATGACCGTGCCTACGCTCTTCGGCATATTCATGATGATGATGCAGGCATTTGCCGATGCCTACTTCATCGGGCGTGTCGGCGACCGCGAGCTTGCCGCACTGAGTTTCGCGTTCCCGATTCTGATGATCGTGACCAGTGTCGCAATCGGCCTGGGTGCGGGTACATCTTCGGTCGTCGCAAGAGCAATCGGGGCGCATGACCATCGTCGCGCGCGCCGACTTGCGACGGACAGCCTGATCCTGTCTTTCATGATCACAGCGATCATCTGCATCATCGGCCTGGCGACGATCGGACCGCTATTCCGATTGTTGGGGGCGCCGGATGACATGATCCCCCTGATCGCGGGCTACATGACCATTCTTTACTCAGGCGTGCCCTTCGTCGTCGTCGGTATGGTCGGCATGAGCAGCATGCGAGCGATCGGTGAGACCCGTTTGCCCGGCATGTTGATGGTCATGGCGGCCGTCGCGAATGTCGTGCTGGATCCGATACTGATCTTCGGACTCGGGCCGTTTCCGAGGATGGAATTGAACGGCGCGGCGACTGCCGCACTCTTATCCCGCGGCGTCATGTGCATCGGTGCTTTGTATCTGATGTATCACCGCGTCGATATGTTGAGCTTCAATCGCCCGGAGGCGGGGGAGCTAAGAAAGTCATGGATCGACGTGCTCCACGTCGGAATACCGGCGGCAGGGACAAACGTCATCATTCCGATCGCGACGGGCGTAGTTACGGCGATGATTGCCAGGTATGGCCCGGATGCTGTCGCTGGTTTCGGTGTCGCCATCCGGATAGAGGCCGTAATGCTGGTCGTTTTCTATGCGATGTCCGCGATCATTGGGCCGTTCGTTGGTCAGAACATGTCTGCAGGAAAATCCGGCCGGATATTTCTGGCACTCAGGTTATGCACGTTGTTCTCACTCGGGTTCGGACTGGTGGTCGCTGCAATTCTTGCTCTGGGTAGTTCCTGGCTGCCTTCCTTGTTCAGCGACAATCCTGCCGTGACCAGAGTCACCACTTTGTATCTCTGGATTGCGCCAATCAGTTTCGGGGCTTATGGAATGGTCATGGTGATGAATGCGGCGTTTAATGGCATGGGCAAACCCATGCCCGCGGTAATGGTCAGTGTTGCCCGAATGGTCGTCATATACATGCCACTTGCATTAGCGGGAAATTACTTTCTCGGCGTGGCGGGAATATTCGGCGCTTATGCAATTGCCAATGTAATCAGCGGAGTTTTGGCCTACACCTGGGCGAGGAGCGTGGTCGATGCCCAGTGTGACAAGCACGCGACTCCGGTAATCATCACCGAGTCCGTGTAGACAAGGACCGAATTTACGCTACCTCATATGATCGTGCGGCGACGATAGTAGATGTGCATGCCGATTCCCCGACTGGCCAGGAAAAGCATAAACGATAACCACAACCCGTCATTGCCCAGGAACTGCAGCACATACCAGGCGGGAATGAAGATCACGAATGCCGAGATCAGCATGATATTTCTCATTTCTCTGGCAAGCGTTGCGCCGACAAACACGCCGTCGTAGAGATACGACCACACGGCGATCAGTGGAGATACGATTAGCCACGGCAAGTAGCGCAGTGTCGTCGTACGAATGTCGGGCAGGTCGGTCAATACTGCGACCAGCATTGGCCCTACGAGCCAAAAGAATGCGCTGAAGCCGACCGCGACGATGAGCGACCAGCGCAGGGCCAGTACCACGGAGCGCTGCAACGCTGCCCGGTCTTTTTCCCCGACTGCTTTGCCGACCAGTGCTTCGGCCGCGTGAGCGAAACCGTCCAATGCAAACGCAAGCAGATTCTGAAAATTCATCAGAATCGCATTCGCGGCCAGGATGAGGCCGCCCAGCCGGGCACCCTGGGCCGTGATGAACGTCAGCGTAAACACGAGAGCCATCGTTCGCACGAACAGATGGGCATTTATTCCGAAAAACGCCGTGTACTCACGCAGCGTGGTGAGCTTTGAAATGACCCAGTGACCACTATGCCGGTTCAGTTCCCGGACAACAAAGCCGAGTCCGACGGCGAGACCCGTAAACTCCGCGATGACCGATGCGATTGCCACGCCGTCGACTTTCATGCCAACGACAACCACGAGAACCAGATCGAGGACGATATTCGTGACATTGATCACCAGGACAACAATCAACGGAACCCGCGCGTTCTGCAGACCAAGAAACCAGCCGAGCAGCGCGAAATTTGCCAATGTCGCCGGCGCGCTCCAGATTCGAATCGAAAAATACTGATCGGCGAATCCTGCGATGGCTGGATCGGGGCCGATAAGGCTGATGGCAGCTGCACCGATGGGCACGTGTAGCACAAGCAAGATTGCAGCAATCGTAAGGGCGACGATAAGAGCCTGACCCAAACTGACACGCAGGCCGTCAAAATCGTTGGCACCAAATTGCTGTGCTGCGATGCCGGTTGTACCCATGCGCAGGAAATTCACGCCCGTGTACAGAAATCCAAAGATGGTTGAACCGACGGCAACCGCGCCCAGATAGGCGGCATTTTCAAGGTGGCCGGTTACGCCCGTATCGACCATGCCGAGCAATGGCACGGAGATGTTCGACAAGATCATTGGCGCAGCAATGCGCCAAATATTCTTGTTGGTTGGTAAGGAATTAATGGGGACGGACCCCATA
>CAYLSX010000195.1:0-3702 GCA_964386685.1 uncultured Woeseiaceae bacterium
ATGGGAAATAAGACAATACTCGTGACCGGAGGTGCCGGTTATATCGGCAGCCATGTCGTCCGGCAGCTCGGGGAAGCGAACGAGCAGGTCGTCACGCTCGACAATCTGTCGACGGGATTCAAAGAGGCCGTGACCTCGGGCGACCTCGTCATCGGCGATACCGGTGATGAAAAACTGCTGGCCAAGATTTTCGACAATCACGACATCGACACGGTCATGCATTTCGCCGCCAGGACGATCGTGCCGGAGTCCGTTGCCGACCCATTGCGTTATTACCTGAACAACACAGCCAACAGCCGTACCTTGCTCGAGGCTTGTGCAAAAAACGACGTCAAGCATTTCGTGTTTTCTTCGACCGCGGCGGTGTACGGCATTCCGCCCGATGGCAAAGCGTCCGAAGCCACCGCCACAAAACCGATTAACCCTTACGGCACGTCCAAACTCATGACCGAGTGGATGTTGCGCGACCTGGCGCAAGCCGGCGGACCGAGATACGTAACGCTGCGTTACTTCAACGTTGCCGGTTGCGAGCCGACAGGATCGATCGGCCAGTCGACGCCGAACGCCACCCTGCTCGTCAAAGTCGCCTGCGAAGCAGCGGTCGGCCTGCGCCCTTCGGTCAAAGTTTTCGGTTCCGATTACCCGACGCCGGACGGCACCGGCCTGCGTGATTACATTCACGTTGAAGATCTCGCCAGCGCCCACTTGAATGCGCTGGATTACCTGCGCGATGGCGGCAAGCCCGTCACACTCAACTGCGGTTACGGTCACGGTTACAGCGTACGAGAGGTTCTCGAAGCGGTTGAAAGAGTCAACGGTGAGCCGCTCGTCATCGAGGAAGAGCCTCGTCGCGCGGGCGACCCGCCCGTTCTGATCGCAGCTGCCGACAAAGTCAGGCATGTGCTCGGCTGGCAACCGAAGTTCGACGACCTCGACACGATCGTCAGGACCAGCCTCGAGTGGGAAAGGAAAATCGCGGCCAAGGATTCCAGTGCTTACTGGGCCGCCTGACATAATCTCCGGTGATACACTGCCAACATGAAGTTTCGCGGCCCACAATCCCTTAACCAGCTTATTCTCGTCGGTTTTGGTCTGGTCGCATTGCCGCTCCTGGTGGCGGTGATCTGGGCGCTGGTCAACCTCGATCGCCTCGCCGAGCAGAGCGAGCAGCTCGTCACCTCCGGTGTCACCGCCGCCGAGAACAACCGTCAACTCCTGGAGCAGGTTGCTTCCCTCGAACGCGTGTCACGCCAGTACCAGATCCTGAGAAACTCTGAGAGCATGGCCATCCTGCAGCAGGACCTGGCGAGCCTGCAGACAACGCTCGAGGACATGCAAGCGCTCGCCGAGCAGGCCGGGGCGACGGAGCTGGTGACATCCGTCGGCGTCAGCGCAAATCGCATCGTCAATACGCTGCGACAAGCAGCCACCGATGCCAGCAAAGCCCAGGTAGCGATCGACGATTTCAGCAATCTCAGACAACGCGTCGTACGATTGACCACATTGCTCCGCAGTTACATCGATATCGAGCTCAGCACATTGCAGGCGAGTACCCGTCGCGCGCAGCAGATATCCGCCTGGCAAACAGCGGCCCTGATACCGGGCACGATTATTCTCGTTTTGTTTTTCACCTCGCTGGTCGCCCGTCCGATCCGCCAGATCGACCGTGCCATCGCGCAGCTCGGACAAAGCGGCTTTTCGCGACCGATCGATGTCAAAGGCCCGACCGATCTCGAGCGTCTTGGCCGCCAGCTCGAGTGGCTACGCATCCGCCTGCTGGAACTCGCCCAGGAGAAGAACCGATTCTTAAGACACATGTCGCACGAACTCAAGACACCGCTCGCCAACATCCGAGAAGGCACAGAGCTGTTACTCGATGGCACGGTTGGCGAGCTCGAGAAACCGCAGCGCGAAGTGACCGACATCCTGCGACTCAACGGCCTCAAACTGCAGCAGCTGATCGAGAACCTGCTGTCTTTCAGCGCCTGGCAGACCAAGAACGAGGTGCTGACCCTGAGCGACTTCTCGTTGCGCGCACTGGTCATCTCGGTCGCCAAAGCACAACGCCTGGCACTCAAGGCGTCGGACATTCAACTGAAGCTCGACGTCGACGATATCGTCGTCAATGCCGACCGCGAGAAGATGCGTACGGTACTCGACAACCTGCTTTCCAACGCCGTCAAGTTCACGCCACAAAACGGCACCATCACGATTGCCGCCAGCTCGACAGCCAACAGTTTCGTGCTCGAGTTCGCAGACACCGGCCCCGGAATCCCCGAGCATGAGTCCCCCCGCATATTCGAGGCGTTCTTTCAGGGGGGCCAGGAACAGGGCGGCCACATCGCGGGAACGGGGATTGGGCTATCTGTCGTGCTTGAGTGCATACAGGCGCACGACGGTTCAGTAGAATTGGTGCATTCGGATGAGTATCCGGGCGCACACTTCCGGATTCACATTCCGCAAAAACCGCTGGCCGTGCAACCAAGGATTGCTGCGAATGCGTAATGCCAGACAAACAAGCCGAGTCAAATCCATCGCGATCATTTTGATCCTGGCCGCGACTGCGACCGGCTGCGCAGCGACCAAGGACTGGCTGACCGGTAAACGCACCGCCAAAGCGACCGAGAACGTCATCCTCGGCGCCCCCGAGGCCGACCAGTACATTCAGGAGATGTATCGGCTTACAAGCGGCGATCCTGCCACGCAGGCAGAGATCTACGCCGATGCCGAGTCCGCCGCACAGCTCACACCAGGTCCCTCAACCAGACTCCGTTACGGGCTGGTACTGGCCACGCCCGGCCACTCCGGCAGCAACCCGCAGGAAGCACAAAGTCTATTTCGTGAGTTGCTTGCCGCGACCGAGCTCATGACGCCGTCAGAGACCGCGCTCGCCACCATTCACCTGAAGTCCGTCGAGCAACAGATCGTGCTCGGCGCAGAGACAAGGCGACTGCGTTCCGAGAACACACGCGCGGCTACCACCGAGGAACAAGCGATCGCACAGCGCATCGCAACCGTCGAGTCCGAGAACAGACAACTGAGACGAGACCTCGAGGAAGCCGAGCAAAAACTCGCGGCGATCACCTCGATCGAACGTTCCATCCGCGAACATGCCGACAACGGTGAACTGCAAAATTGACCGCAAAATTGACCGCACACCAGACACCAACAGACGACAACAAAACTGACAGGCGAATACACTGACATGGCACAAGCTCAAGCTACAGAAAGCAAAGGCAAAATCCTGCTCGTCGACGACGACCCGGGACTCCTCAGATTACTGAGTATCAGGCTGAGAGCCGAGGACTATGAAGTGGAAGCCGTCGAGAGCGCCCACAAAGCGCTCGGCGTGCTACACCGTTTTCGCCCCGATCTCGTCATCACCGACCTGCGCATGGACAAGATGGACGGCATCGGCCTGCTCAAAGAACTGCAGACCCGTTCGCCGGGCTTGAGAGTCGTCATCATCACCGCCCACGGCACCATTCCCGACGCGGTCGTCGCAACACAAAGCGGTGCATTCGGTTTCCTCACCAAGCCCATCGACAAAGACGAGCTCAGGGAGATGGTCGAGCGTGCACTCAAAGTCTCAGGCTCCGCCGACGTCGCCGAAGACTGGGCATCCGAGATCATTACAAGAAACCACGCACTCAAGGAACGCCTGGCGCAGGCCAAGATGGTCGCCGCCACCGATGCCAGGGT
>CAYLSX010000196.1:0-3700 GCA_964386685.1 uncultured Woeseiaceae bacterium
GCCACGACTTCCTCGGCAGGTGCTTCTTCCGCTACGGGCTCTTCAGCCGGTGCTTCTTCCTCAGCGGCCTTTTCTACAGGCTCAGGCTCCGATGTACTGTCGCCTGCATCCTTGGAAGCATCATGCGCGGGAGTCCGCATCGCGCTTTCGGCGGCAGCTTTTGCATCACGGCGGCGCTGCGACTCACGCTCCTTGACCTTCTCTTCCTCAACCGCGAGCGCCATTGGAGAGGCTTCCGTAACGGCTTCCTTGCGGCTGATGACGAGATGGCGAAGAACGGCGTCGTTGAATCGAAATGCACCGGTGATTTCCTTCAGCACATCATGATCACATTCCACGTTCAATAAGACGTAGTGTGCTTTGTGGGCTTTGTTAATCGGGTGTGCCAGCTGACGCCGGCCCCAGTCTTCGTGGCGATGAACTGTGCCGCCAGACTTGCTTACCATGCTCTGATAGCGTTCCACCATGGCAGGTACTTGTTCGCTCTGGTCCGGATGAACCAGAAACACGATTTCGTAGTGTCTCATTGTGTCCCCTTACGGATTACAGCCTCCCGGACTATCCGGTGAGGCAAGAGGTTCCCCGCACTCGTGACGGGGACGCGCATCCTACTATTTTTGGCGCCTCTGCCGCAATACCTCATACAGGCAAATGCCTGCCGCCACAGACACGTTCAGGCTCGAGACCTCACCGTGCATCGGCAGGCGGACCAACTGCTCGCAGTGATTGGCCACACCCTTGCGCAGACCCGACTCTTCGCCGCCCATGACAAGCGCAACTGGCCCGGAAAAATCGCAATCAAAAAGCGACATTGCGGCATCATCGCTGGTGCCGATCGCAGGAATCGAATATTCCAATAGCCATCCCAGGGCTCGGCTGACGTTGCCAACCGGCGCAAACGGTAGCGTTTCAGCGGCCCCGGCGGCGACTTTGCTGACCGTAGGTCCGAGACCGGCCGCGCCATGGCGCGGTACGACAACCGCGTCAACGCCAGCGGCGTCCGCGGTCCGCAGGCAGGCGCCAAGATTGCGCGGATCCTGAATGCCGTCCAAAATCAACAAGAGCAACGGATTCTTTGCGGATTCCGTGAGGCGCTGTTCGACCAGCGTACGCAGCCCGGCTTCATCCAGCGTCGTGCTGCGTCTGATTTCAGCGACGATGCCCTGGTGCCGGCTCTCGCCGCTGATCTGCTGCAAACGGGCCCTGTTTGCAGCCTGGATCTCGACGCCGAGTTCCTTGGCTTTGCTGATAACTGCTTCGACTCTGGGATTGGCAGTCTGATACTCGGCAAAAAGTTTTGTGATGTCGGCCTTGCGGCTCGCCAGAAGCTGCTCAACGGAACGAAGACCGGTGACATATCGGGATTTACTCAACGTCTGCTCCTTCGCCCTGCCCCGCGCTTACGTTCATGATCGCCACTCAGTCGAAAGTCGATCCGTTTCGATTCCATGTCGACCCGGCCAACGGTTACCCGCAGCCTGTCGCCCAGCCCGTATCGTTTGCCCGAACGCTCACCGACGAGAGACATCTCACTCTGCTCGAAATTATAATAGTCGTTCGACAAGCTCGTGACATGTACCAGACCGTCGATCTGCAAGTCGATGAGTTGCACGAACACCCCGAAATTTGTAACGCCGGTTATGACGCCGTCATAGTCCTCGCCGATCTTGTCCAACATGTACTGACATCGTAACCATGCCTCGACTTCACGCGTCGCGTCTTCTGCGCGCCGCTCATGTGCCGAGCTGATCGCGCCAAGGCGTTCCATCTCCGCGGGCTTGTAAGCGTAGTTGCCGGCCTTGCCGCCGCGAACGATGTGTCGCAAGGCGCGATGCACCAACAGATCCGGATAGCGACGAATCGGAGACGTAAAGTGCGCGTAGGCATCGAGCGCCAAGCCAAAATGCCCGATGTTCTTCGGGTTGTATTCGGCGTGAGCCAGCGACCTCAACATGGCCATCGAGATTGCATCCGCATCAGGCCGGCCCTTGATCTGCTCAAGTATTCTGTTGAACTGGCGCGGCTCGACGTGCTCCGAGTGCGGTGCCTTCAAACCAAGGCTGAGCAGAAATTGCCGTAAATCATCAAAGCGATCCGGATCCGGCTTCGCGTGAATGCGATAGAGGCCGGGAATGCGATGCCGATGAAGAAACTTCGCAGCCTGCACGTTCGCTGCAATCATGCATTCCTCGATCAGCTTGTGCGCGTCATTGCGCGCCACTGTTTGAATACGCTTAACCTCTCCTTTGTCATCAAGTTCGATGCGAGTCTGCGGGATATCCAGCTCGATTGCTCCGCGCCGTTGGCGGGCTCGGGCCATCGCCCTGTACAAGTCGTGCAGACTCTTGAGCGGCTTGTGTAAATCCATTGGCACGCCGTGTCCCGACTCTTTGGTCAACAAGCCATTCACCTGACCGTAGGTCAGCCGGGCGGCAGAACGCATCAATCCTTCGTAAAATTTCGAGCGCGTGACTTTGCCGTCTGCACTCAGCTTCATGTCGCACACCATGCAAAGGCGATCGACATCCGGGTTCAGCGAACACAGACCGTTCGACAGCACTTCCGGCAACATCGGCACAACGCGATCGGGAAAATAAACTGAGGTGCCTCGCTTGATCGCCTCCTTGTCCAATGGCGAGCCACTGTCGACGTAATGACCGACGTCGGCAATCGCAACGAGGAGACGCCAGCCACTGCCGGATTTCTCGCAAAAAACCGCGTCATCGAAATCCCGAGCATCCGCGCCATCGATCGTGACCAACGGCGTATCGCGTAGATCGACCCTGCCCTTCTTTGCAGCCGCCTGAACCGTACTGCCCAGTTTCTTGATGGACTCACGAACATCTTTTGGCCACACCGTCGGAATGCCGTTCGAATGTATCGCGATATCGGTGGCGATTCCCTTCTTCTCCGGCTCACCGATGATCCGCACGACCTTGCCGGTCGGCTGCTCCACGTCTGTCGGATAATCCACGAATTGCGCGACCACGACTTGCCCCGGTTTGGCTCCCGCCGATGCACCTTTGGGGATCAGGATTCGATGCGAGACTTTCGGATTGTCGGGAATGACGATGCCGATCCCGCGTTCGCGCTTGAACTGACCGGCAACCTCGGACAAGCCGCGTTCGAGCACTTCCACGACCCGTCCTTCCAGACGCCCCCGGCGATCTTTGCCAACCACCTTGATGGCCACTCTGTCGCCGTCAATCACCGAGCGCATCTCGCGAGCGGACAGATATACATCGTCACCGATATTATCCGTGCGCACGAATCCGAAACCGTCGCTGTGACCGCTAACCGTCCCCGTCAACAGATGCAGTTTCTCTGCAAGGCAGAATTCGCCGCGCCTGTTTTCGATGATCAGCCCGGTCCTGGCCATTTTTTGCAGCTTTTCGAGCAGCAATGCCTGCGTACGCAAGCCCATCAGACCCAGTCCGTCCAGTATATCGGCCGCCAACAGCGGCTTACCGGCACGCCTTAAGTAGTCGAGGAGCTCGTTTCGCGAAGGAACCGGATGCTTGTAGGTCTTGCCACGACCCTTGCTGGTCTTGGTCTTCTTGCGTTTTGCCACGCTGTTAACTCTCTAGGGGATATGCGGCCAGATTGACAGAATCGGTGGCCTTTGAGTACAGTGCGCCACCCGTGATGAAGGCCGTGATTGTACGGACTTTGCCTGCCGAGGTGGCGGAATTGGTAGACG
>CAYLSX010000197.1:0-3671 GCA_964386685.1 uncultured Woeseiaceae bacterium
TGGGGAGAAATTGCGGCGCTGGAGCGTACGCCGGCACTTGCCGCCGACATACCCGAGGCACAAGAGGTTCGCGACAAGATCAAATTATTGAAAGGCGTGTTGCAGTGGGACCTCGACAAGGAATTCAGGTCACGCCTCTGGAAAGTTCGCAGAGATGTTCAACAGACCGGCCAGGCGCTCGTAGATACGCAACGATCGAGGCGCAATATCGACGAGACGATGCGCCAGGAACCATTGATGTTTGATAGCTTCAATGCACGCGTGGACGGCCTTAATCCTCGAATCGAGGCGCTGCAATCACAGGTGGATGTTGCGATGGGTCGCCAAAGAGCATTCCTGCAATCGATCGCCGTTGAAGAACTGCGAGCACAGCAGCAGCGGCTCAGTACTTACTCCGTACAGGCCAGATTTGCGCTGGCGGCAATTTACGACCTGGCGGCAACCGTGGGGGACGCATCGCAATGAAGCATGCATCCCGACTGGTGTATTTGATCTGCGCCTGCATGCTGGCGACATCGGCTGGCGCCGATATCAAAAAGCGAGACACGATCAAGAGTCTGGAGAAAAAGACGATCGAGGTGCGCCCCGGCAAGGTCATCGTGAACAGTACGGACCTGGCACGGGAAAACTACGAGGCGTTTCTCGAGCTGGTGTCAGACGATCCGGATCTGCGGGCCGAGGCGATGAGACGGCTTGGTGACCTTCAGTTGGAGGAAACCGAGAGGCAACAGCTCGGCGATAATATCGGCGCTATGGACGAGTCGGGCTACAGAGACGCCGTCCAGTTGTTTCAACGGCTGCTGGAGACCTACCCCGAATACCAGCGCAACGACACGGTCATGTATCAACTCGCGCGCGCCTACGAAATCTCGACACAGACTGACGAAGCATTGCGGGTCCTCAACGAACTCATCGTCAAATACCCTGAGACCAAGATCATTGACGAGGTGGAATTCCGTCGCGGGGAAATGTTGTTCCTGAGAAAGATGTACGTCGAGTCCGAAGCGGCTTATCAGACCGTCGTTGACTATGGCGAGGAATCGAGGTTTTACGAGCAGTCGCTATACAAACTCGGCTGGTCACAGTTCAAAATGGCGTCGCACGAAAAAAGTCTTGATCCGTTTTTCGAACTGCTGGATCGCAAAGTAGCCGGCATTGAATTAAAAGATGGCGACGACCGGCTCGAAGCACTGAGCCGGGCGGAGCGCGAACTCATCGAAGACACATTCCGCGTCCTGAGCATCAGCTTCTCCTACATGGAAGGGGCCGAGAGCATCGATGCTTACCTCGGCAAGCGCGGCTATCCCGAATACGGCTATGTCATCTACATCAATCTCGGCGACCTGTACCTGGAGAAGGAACGTTTTGTCGATGCGGCGGAGACCTACGAGGCCTTCGTCGAGGCGGATCCCTATCACCCGAAGTCGCCGTTGTTGCAAGTCGAAGTGATCGAGGCATACAAGCGCGGCGAGTTTCCGACGCTCGTTCTCGAGGGCAAGCAGCGATATGTCGAACGCTACGGTATGGACAGCCCGTTCTGGCTGCGTAACCCGCCGGAACAGAACACCAGCGTTGCGGTGCACCTCAAAGCGAATCTGACGGATCTCGCCCAGTATTATCACGCCGAGGCGCAGGACCACGGCAAGCGTAGCGACTACCGGCAGGCTGCCAACTGGTACCGCAAATACCTGGCCTACTTCCCGGGCGAGCCGGATAGTGCCAACACCAATTTCCTGCTGGCAGAAGTTCTGTTCGAGAGCGAAGGCTATTTCGACGCCACTGTCGAGTACGAGCGCACGGCCTACGAGTATGAGCGCCACGAACATTCCGGCGAGGCGGCTTACGCAGCGATTCTCTCTTACCGCAAACACGAAGTATCCTTGCAGGGCGAAGAAAAAATTGCGTGGCATTCACAATATCTGGACAGCGGCCTGAAGTTTGCTGATAGGTTTCCTGAACATCCCGAGTCGGGCGCCGTGCTGACAACGGTCTCGGAAGACCTGTTCCGCCAGCATCAATACGATCTCGCGATCGCTGTCGGTCAAACAGTCGTCGGCAAGCAACCACCGGTCAAAAGGCCGCTGGCGCGCACTGCCTGGACCGTCATCGCGCACTCTCAGTTCGAGCTGAACAACTTTGTGGAAGCGGAAGCTGCCTACTATCGACTGCAGCCTTACACGCCGGCCGCAGACCAGGAGGCGCATGAAGAGATCAAGGACCGCATCGCATCGTCGATATACAAGCAGGCCGAGCAGGCGAGAGATGCCGGCGATCTCGAGTCCGCGGTGGTCCACTTCCAGCGGGTCGGGCAGGTCGTGCCGGATTCAGATATCCGCGCGACAGCCGAGTACGACGCAGCGGCAGCACTTATTAATCTGGCGGCCTGGGACCGCGCTTCGGGCGCCCTGGAAAACTTCCGCCGGGATTATCCCGACAGCGAATTCGCAGATGACATCACGCAGAAACTTGCGGTGACTTATCTGGAATCGGGCAACAAGGCCAAGGCTGCCGGCGAGTTCGAACGGATCGCCGCGGCGCCGGGCAGCAGCGATGACATGCGCCGCGAAGCGCTTTGGAAAGCATCCGAGTTGTATAAAGACAGTGGCCACTCCGGCAGAGAACAAAAGGTTCTCGAAGACATCGTCGCGCGTTACCCGGACCCGTTGTCTGAGTCGATTGAAGCACGATATCGCCTGCTTCAGCTTGCCGAAGCCAGTGGCGACAACCAGGCCCGCACCGCTCGCCTCGAAGAACTCGTACAGATCGACGCGACCGCCGGCGCGCAGCGTTCGGACCGCACCAAGTACCTGGCTGCGAAGGCTTCGCTCGAACTTGCCGAGCCGGCTCGACGCAGCTTCATGGTGATGAAGATTTCGCAGCCGCTGGCGGACAGCCTGAAACTCAAGAAAGCGTTGATGGAAGACGTGCTCAAAGTCTACGGCGATGCCGCGGCATACGGCGTCGCCGAAGTAACGACCGCCGCGACCTTCCGTCTCGGCGAGGTCTATCAACAGTTCGGCAGTGACTTGATGGAGTCCGAACGGCCGAAAGATCTGGATGCCGACGCCCTGGAGCAATACGACATCCTGCTCGAAGAACAGGCTTACCCATTTGAGGAAAATGCGATCGAGCTGTTTCAGGCGAACACCGACCGGGCGGCTGACGGCGTGTTCGACGAGTGGGTTCAGAAAAGTTTTGACGCGATGGCGAGCCTGATGCCGGCGCGATACGCGAAACTGGAGCGCAGTGAAGATGTTGTCACAGCACTTTTCTAATCTGCGACTGGCACTCGTGCTCCTTATCGGGATCGTCCTGAGCGGCTGTGCGTCGGGACCGAAGCCGGCGAAAACCGATGCGGCGCAGACTGCAAGGCAGGTTGCCGCCGAGGAGCGGCTACGCGACGTGCCGACGAGGGCGCTCACACTTTTCGAACAGGCGGCATCGGCAATGGCCGCCGGCGACGAGATTGACGCGGAGCTTCGCTTCAAGGAATTCGTGCTGCAGTACCCGGGCTATCCCGGCGCCTATGTAAACCTGGCAATACTCAGCATGCGGTCGGGCGACGACAAGGCCACAGAGGGCTTTATTACCGATGCGCTGATCATCGATCCGCAGCATCCCGCGGCCCTGAATCAGCTCGGAATGCTGCTCAGACGCCAGGGTAAATTTGT